>JAVRPF010000171.1:0-5912 GCA_032162385.1 Mycobacterium sp. | reverse complement strand
TCACGTCGAGCACCAGTGGGCTGACGTTTTCCTCGTCCCTCGCGGTGAGCCCCTCCTGGGCGGGTGCCGGCTTGCCGGTCAGCAGGTCGCCGACTCCGTCCTCCGAGGCGATTCGGCCGTCGAGCGTGAATGACTTGAAGATGAACGGCAGGCCGTTGGCCATCAGCGGATCGGGCTCGCTCATCACGTGGAAGTGCAGATGCGGAGCGTCGGTGTTGCCCGTGTTGCCGAGGTTGGCGATCACCTGCCCGGTGGTGAGCCGATCGCCCGGCTTCACCTTGATGCTGCCGGTCTTGAGGTGCGCGTAGAACGCATAATAGTGGTTGCCTTCCCCATCAACTATGTCCTGAACGATGTGGTTGCCTCCGTACTGTTCGAGGGTCAGCCCCGTCGGGGTCTGGCCGGCCACCTGTTCAGGCAGTCCGTCGACCGCAGTGACGACGGGCCCATCGGCGACGGCGTGGATGTCCGCGCCGAAGTAGGGGTAGCTTTCCGGCTTCGACGCGTCGCCGCGGTAGACGGTGCCGTCGGGGCTCAGCTGCAGGTAGTCGATCGCGAATCGCTCGGCGGCCCACAGCTTGCCGTTCAACGGGTTCAGCGCCATCCGGTGCGCCGTCATGTCGCAGCAGCTGTTGGCGTCGACCCAGCGAGGTCCGTCCAGGGGAGGGGAGATGACTGGCGGTTCGTGGGTGGAGACGGTCACCGGGGCGACGTCCTCCGTCATCGTCGCGGGTAGGAGCGGCGGCACCGGCTTGGTCAGGTTTGTCACGACGGTATGCGAAAGTTCTTGTGGCACAGCGGGTGTGCCGTCGGTAGGGCCGTCGATGACGACGTCCAGCCACACAAGGGCGCTCTGGCCCGGACCCACCTTCGTGGTCGGCTCCATGCCGCCGAGCGTCCGCGTCCAGTAAGCGAGTTGGTCGCCGGCCAGGGTCAGCAGCGTCTTGTCCCCGGCCTTGACGGCCACGGACGACACGGTCAGGTCCTGCCCGAGCGCGTTGGTCAGCTGCAGTTCGTAGGCGAGATGCACCTTGCCGTCGGTGGCGGGCACCGGAATCGGCGGCGCGAGCACTTCGGCGAGCAGCGGGGTGGCGGCGGCCGGTTCGGCGGCGGTCGAAGGGGTTGGTGACGGCTCGGCGGACTGCGACGGGGTCTCGGTCGACGACGAACATGCCGCCACCAGGACGGCCGTGCCGAGGATCGCGCCGAGGCCGCGGACGCTGGGGGACATGAGCCGATCCTATGGGTCGGCTTCGGGCTCACGCGTCGCTTCGGGGTCGGGGCCGACCTGCTCGGGCTCCGGAGCATCGGGGGCGTAGATCGCTTCGGGGTCGGGGCTGAACTCTGCCGGTTCGGCACCCGAGGTCTCATCGATCGACGCGTCGGGGACTGCGTCGGGATCTAGGTCCTTCTCCGTGCGGAATACGAAGAAGAACACCACCCAGCCGATCGCGGAGATGAAGATCCAGCTCGCCAGGCGGTAGATGAGCATGGCGGAAATCGCCGAGGCCAAGGTCATCCCGCTGGACACCAGGCCCGGCACCAGCACCGCTTCGACGATCAGCAGTCCGCCTGGCATCAACGGGATGGACCCGACGGCGCGCGCCGCTGCGTAGGCTACGGTCAGCCCGGCCAGCGACGGATGGCCGCCTGCGGCGTAACAGGCAAACGCGAGGCACGCCACGTCCGCGACCCAGTTGAACATCGACCAGCTGAACGCCATTCCGAGGGTGCGGCGGCTCAGGCTGACCGACTCCAGCTGCTGGAGGGTCTCACGCCACTTGTCCAAGCCGGTGTCAGCGGGTTTGCCACGAATCGAGTTGACCCACGAAAGGACGCGCACGCCGATGCCGTCCATGAGGTCCGGGCGTGTTGCGACCGCCTGCGCCAGAAGCAGCAGGGCGGCGAGGACGCCGAGCGTAAAGATAAGCGACAGCGGGTTCTTGCTGGCACCAAGCAGGAATGCGCCGCCGAGACCGAGCAGGGCCAGGCCCACGATCTGCAGCACGCCCGACATCACCAGCTGCCAGGACGCGACCACGGGAGCGGCACCCCAGATCCGTTGCTGGCGGTAGACGAAGGTGGCCGACAACACCGGGCCGCCCGGCATGGTGGTGCTCAGTGCGTTGCCGCAGTAGTAGGCGGCCTCGGAGCGCCATTGCTTGACGTGCACGCCCGCCGACTTCAGCAGCGTGCGCTGGATCTGGGCGAAGCTGTGCATCGATGCCAGCGCGGCGACGACCGCGGCCAGTACCCACCACCAGTTCGCGGACAACAGGCTCTTCCACGCCTGGGCGAGCTGATCCCAGACCAGCACCACCTCGACGGCGAGCACTACCACGGCGACGCCGATGATCGCCCACCGCAGCCACCAGTATCTGCCGCGCTGGCGACCTTCCCGGCGGCTGGCGTCGCTGATCATGACTCTTTCCCGGGTCGCTTCGCTCCTGCCCTCCGGCGCGTTCCCGTGGGCTGCTCCACTCCTGCCCTTCGGCGCGTCGTGCGACACGCAGTCCAGGGTAGACGCGGCGCCTCGCCGAATCAGCGTGCCAGGAACGGGCGCGCCGAGTCGTTACGCTACCGGCATGTCAGAGGGCTTCTCGCTCGATTCAGGGTCCATCGATGCGCAAGCCGACGCGGCAGTACATCCCATCGTCCGCAAGGCCGCCGCCTGGTCATGGCGACTGCTGATCCTCCTCGGCGCGCTGATCGCGTTGCTGTGGGTGATCAAGCACGTCGAGGTGATCGTGGTGCCGGTGTTGCTCGCGACCATGTTGACGGCGATGCTGCTGCCGGTCGTGGACCTGCTCGACCGGCGTGGGATGCCAAGGGGCGTCGCCGTGTTCCTGGTGCTGCTCAGCGGTTTCGTGGTGGTCGGCGGCATTCTGACGTTCGTCGTCAGTCAGTTCATCGAGGGCGCGCCCGCCCTGGTCGAGCAGGTCACCCGAAGCATCACCAACGCCAGAGAGTGGATGACGACCGGGCTGTTCTCGCATTTCAGCAGCCATCAGATCAACAGTGCGACCGAGGCGGCCATCGATGCACTGAAGAACAACCAGGCGAAGTTGACCAGCGGCGCCCTGTCGACCGCGGGCACCATCACCGAGATCGTCACCGGCGCGCTGCTGGCGTTCTTCACCCTGGTGTTCCTGCTGCACGGCGGCCGCAACATCTTCGCCTACGTCACGAAGATCTTCCCGTCGGCTGTTCGTGACCGGGTCCGTGACGCGGGGCGGGCCGGCTTCCACTCGCTGATCGGCTACGTCCGGGCAACGTTCCTTGTGGCCCTCGTCGACGCCGTCGGCATCGGCACCGGCCTGGCGATCATGGGCATCCCGCTGGCGCTGCCGCTGGCGTCGCTGGTGTTCCTCGGCGCGTTCATTCCACTGGTCGGTGCCGTGATCGCCGGCGGGCTGGCCGTGATCGTCGCGCTGATCGCCAAGGGCTGGGTCTTCGCGTTGATCACGTTGGGCCTGATCATCGCGGTGCAGCAGCTCGAGGCGCACGTTCTGCAACCGCTGGTGATGGGGCGCGCGGTCTCGGTGCACCCGCTCGCGGTCGTGCTGGCGATCGCCGCCGGTGCCGTGCTGGCTGGCATCGTCGGAGCCTTGCTGGCCGTGCCGGCGGTGGCGTTCGTGAACAGCGCGGTGCGCGTGCTGGTGGCCGACGATCCGAGGGTCGAGGAGACGATCCTCGAGGCCGAAGTGGGTCCGGCGATCAAGGCCGAACCCGACGACCTTCCGCCGGACGGTTAGAGCCGGCCCTCGCGGCGCAACAGATCCGCAGCGCTGACGCCGCCGCCCCGACGCTTGGGTTCGTCGTCGGCCTCACGGGTGGCGATCTTCTCGGTGACCTCCGGGTCCCGCGGACGCTGGGTCGGGATCGCCGTGGTCGGCTGGTTGTCCGGCTGCCCCTGCGGTGGGCCTTGCCGTTTCGAGGGCCGCTGCTCGGGCATCGCCCGCGTCGGGTCCGCGGACGGCTGGGCCGAACCGCCGTTCCCGCCACGCAATTCACCCAGCCACGACTCGATCTCGCGGTTGGGCGTCGATCCTCGCGTTGCCTCGGCCCTGCGGGAAGCCCTCGATGTGGCCGGCGCTGCCGGAGCGGCAGGCGCGGCAGGCCGGTTCGGGTCGACCCGCGGCGTGCGGGTAGTGGGGGCACCCGCATTGGCACCTGCGTTGGCCCCCCCGATTGCTCCAGCACCTGGGGCCACATCCGTTGGCGCCGAGAAGCGGGTGGTGGGGGCTTCGCCCGTTTGCGTGCCCGGCGAGGTCGGGATCCGGGTGGTTCCGGCCGTTGACGGCGGGAGGGCCCGCGGGGGTGCGGACGGGCGAGCGGGACCGGTGGGGCCGCCGGGCCGGGGAGTTCCGGCATCCGGATGCCCAGGGTCGTGCGGAGGCCTGGGACGCACCGGGCCGCCCGCCCCTACTAGCGCTTCCTCCGGTTCCCGGACGGTCGGGCGCTTGCGCTCGTCGGGCAATTCGAGCTCGCCGAGCCCGATACGTTCCTGAATCCGTTTCATCCAGCGCGGCGCCCACCAGCAGTCGTCGCCGAGCATCTTCATGACCGCGGGCACCAGGAACATGCGGACGATCGTGGCGTCGAGCAGGAGCGCAAGCAGCAAGCCGAACGCCAGGTACTTCATCATCACCAGATCGGAGAAGACGAACGCGCCTGCGACGACCGCCAGGACCAGTGCAGCGCCGGTGATCAGCCGGCCCGTCGTGGCGGTGCCAATGCGGATCGCTTCGGCGGTGGACATGCCACGGGCCCTGGCCTCCACCATGCGGGACACCAGGAACACCTCGTAGTCGGTCGACAGACCCCAGATCACCGCGATGATCAACCCGATCATCGGTGCCATCAGCGGTTGCGGTGTGTAGTTCATCAGGCCGGAGCCGTGCCCGTCGACGAACATCCACGTCAGGATGCCCATGGTGGAACCGAGCGTGAGCGCGCTCATCAACGCAGCCTTGATCGGCAGTACGAGCGAGCCGAATGCCAGGAACATCAGCACCGTGGTCGTGAGGATCAGCACCACCACCATCATTGGCAGCTTGGCGAAGAGGCTGTGGATGCTGTCCTGTTCCAGCGCGGGGGTTCCGCCCACCGAGACGGTGACTCCTCGCGGCGGCGCCATCGCCCGGAGCTCGTTGATCTTCTTGGAGGCGTCGCCGCGCGTGACGAGGCCGTTCTGGAGTACCCGCACATTCGGGTCCTTGGAGGCTCCGTCGAGATACGGGCGTTCCTTCCACATGGTGGAGGGATCGTTGTTCTGCTCGATGAAGCCGGGGATCTGCATCGCCTCGTTGCGGACCTCGGCGATCTGCTGGTCGGTGACCGGCTGGCCGTTGTCGCTCCCGATCACCAGCGTCAGTGGTTCGGTGCGGAATCCGGGGAAGGTCTTGTCGAACTCTTCCTGCGCCACCCGGACCGAATTGTCGGGCGGCAGGTACTTCTCGCTGATGCCGCCGAGGGCGAGCTGGCCCAGCGGAATGATGAGGATGATCATCACGATGACGATCGGCAGCGCGAACGCGCCTGGGCGCTTCATCACACGGTTGACGAGTACGCCCCAGAAGCCCTTCTCGACTTCGGCGCGCGTCTTGGTCTTCTGCGTCTTCTCGGCCAGCCAGTTCAGCCACCAGACGATCGGGCCGCGTAGGAGCGGCACGGCCCGCGCCAGGGCGAGTCCGGCGATGACCACCGAGACGAAGATCACGATGCCCAGCAGGATCCAGTAGAGCGCACTTTCGACGATGCCTGCGTCGCGAAGGGCGACCACTCCGTATCCGAGCGCGCACATCAGGCTGATGTAGCCGAGGACCAGACCGATGAGGGCCAACCCTGCGCCTCGTTCGCCGGTGGTCCTGATACGGGATCGGGCGATGTGTCCGAACGCAATCCCCACC
>JAVRPF010000170.1:0-8877 GCA_032162385.1 Mycobacterium sp. | reverse complement strand
GGTACTGAGCTCGGCGAACCCTCCCCGAAACCCGTTAGCTTAGTTAAGCATTCCGCCTCCAGGGAGCTCGATGGGGAGTGATGAAGATCGGATTGTGAGCGTCTTTATAAGCCGGTTCTCAGGTAGGGTTACACCGCTCGCTCCCAGCTAACTCCTCATTGGAAGGCGTCCATGACCGATCAACCGCCACCTCCCCCCGGGAACTACCCGCCGCCGCCTCCTGGTGGTGGCGGCTATCCCCCTCCGCCTCCTGGTGGTGGCTATCCCCCTCCGCCTCCGGGTGGTGGCTATCCGCCGCCGCAAGGGGGAGGCTTCCCGCCGCCTTCTGGCCCGCCTGACAACAACCTGGTCTGGGCCATCGTGGTGACGGTGCTGTGCTGTCTGCCGCTCGGGATCGTGTCGATCGTGAAATCAACACAAGTTTCAGGCTTGTGGGCGCAGGGTCGCTACGCCGACGCGCAGAAGGCGGCAGACGACGCCAAGAAGTTTGCGATGTGGGGCGCGATCGCCGGAGTCGTGGTCGGGGTTATCTACTTGGTCATCTCCTTGGTGGCGGGTGCCGGCATGTTCTCCTACTCGTAGGGCTGCGATGCAGTACACCCGACAACCGTTGGTAGTTGCCAATATTGGTGCTCCGCTCGGTGTGGCCTTGGCCGCCGGACTGCTGTGTGGTGCGGTTTGGATGGGTAATCCGACAACGCCGGGCGGCCCTTTGCCGATCTGTCCCACCAAGGCGCTGTTGGGAATCGACTGCCCCGGTTGTGGGAGTCTGCGAATGTTGTACTCGTTGTTGCACGGAGATGTCTTCGCCGCATCGAGATACAACTTCGTCGGGCTGGTTTCTGTGTTCTTCCTGCTGTGGGCGTACGGCGCATGGACCTACGGGCGTTTCGTCGACCGCAGGATCACCAGCTGGCAGCATCATCGATGGGCGGCAGCGGCAGCGCTCATGGTGGTGTCAGTATGGTTCGTCATCCGCAACGTGCCATTCGCTCCGTTCACCGCCCTCCACGTGTAGTAGCGGCCAATGACATTGCAACTCAACAGCTTCGATCAATGAGTTTCCGAGAAAGGGAATCGTGACCAACCCGCCGACACCACCCCCACCTCCGCCTCCTGGCGGCGGTTACCCGCCACCACCGGGTGGTTACCCGCCACCACCGGGTGGTTACCCGCCGCCGCAGGGTGGCTATCCGCCGCCCCCACCGCCTCAGGGGCCGCCGGGTGGCTATCCACCGCCTCAGGGACCGCCGGGTGGCTATCCGCCGCCCCCGCCGCCTCAGGGGCCGCCGGGTGGGGGGTATCCACCGCCCCCAGGTAACTATCCGCCCCCGCAGGGTGGGTATCCGCCACCGCCACAGGCGGGTTACCCGCCACCAGGTGGTCCCGGCTTCGGCGGAGCGCCGGAGTTGAACATCGGCGAAGCGTTCACCTGGGCGTGGAACAAGTTCAGCAAGAACGCCGTCCCGCTCATCGTCGCGACACTGATTTACGGCGTGATCGTCGGTGTGCTGTACGGGATCGTCTACGCCTTGGCCCTGCTCCTGGCGCCCGATCCCGTCAGCTATTACGACTCGTCCGGCTCGGGGTTCAGCGCTTCGTATAGCGCAGGATTCGGTGCCGCGAGCATCGCGGTGCTGGCACTCGGCGGGTTGGTGTTGTTCGTCGTGATCGGCGCGATCCAATCGGCATATCTCGGAGCCTTGCTGGACATCGCGAACGGTCAGCCGGTAGCGATCGGATCGTTCTTCAAGCCGCGCAACGTCGGCAGCGTCGTCCTCGCCGCCGTGATTGTTGGCGTCTTGACGTCGATCGGTTATGCGCTGTGTGTGCTCCCGGGTCTCGTGGTGGCGATCTTCACGATCTTCACGACCATTCTCATCGTCGAGCGGAACCTCTCGCCGATCGAGGCGATCAAGGCGAGCATCGACATCGTCAAGGCGAATTTCGTGCAGGTCCTCCTCGCCTGGCTGATCATTGGCGTCATCGCGACCGTTGGGGCGGTGGTCTGCGGCATCGGATTGATCGTTGCCCTGCCGGTGGCGGCGCTCTTCTTGGTGTACACCTACCGCAAGCTCAGCGGCGGCCAGCTCGCACCGCTGACCCCGTAGGTGCGTACCGAGATCGACGGCATTTCGCAAGAGAGAAAGCAGGTAGATGGTGACCAATCCACCGCCTCCCGGAAACTATCCGCCTCCACCGCCGGGTGGCGGCGACCCGCCCCCAACCCCGCCCCCCCCCCAGGGTGGTGGCTACCCACCACCGCCGCCGGCGCAAGGTGGATATGCACCGCCACCGCCCGTCGGCGTTGGCACGGCGGCATCGCCAGATCAGTACACGCCGTGGCTGACGCGGGTCCTGGCCTTTCTCATCGACTACGTGCCGGTCGCTCTGTTGAGTGCGATCGGCGCCGTCTTCCTAGTCACCATGCAGAAGGTCGAAACGGTCTGCATCACCGATGATTCCGAGTTCAATCTTGGTGAGTTCTGCGCCACCGGCAACAACGGACCGTCAGGGTTGGCGTGGGCGCTCTTCAGCGTCTGCGCGCTGATTGCCCTTGCCTACGGGATCTGGAATTACGGCTTGAGGCAAGGCACCACCGGATCCAGCGTCGGCAAGGCCATCATGAAGTTCAAGGTCGTCGGTGAGGCGACGGGACAGCCGATCGGCTTCGGCATGTCGATCGTGCGGCAGATCGCCCATGCCATCGACGGCGCCATCTGCTACATCGGTTACCTGTTCCCGCTGTGGGACGCGAAGCGGCAGACCATCGCGGACAAGCTGATTAAGACCATCTGCGTACCGATCTGATCGCGCTCGACAGTCATCGGCCCGCCAGCTTCGTGCTGGCGGGCCGATCTGTGCTGTACTGCCGGGCATGACGGCAAGCGCTCTGGCCTACGCACCGTGGCCGCGTCGGGTGAATGGCCTTCCTCCTCGACGCCGTTCCCGTCCTGGTTCTCGCGGCCTTGGCCGTCATCCTGCTGTACCGCACCAGGATCCGCAGATGCGACGGTGACCCGTCCGCACGCGATCTCGGTGACCAGTGCGGGTCGAGCACCAGCGTGTTGGGTCAGATCTGTTTCCTCGTCGCGTGGCTGGCGATACTCGGCTATGGCGTGTGGAATTTCGGCTATCGGCAGGGCAGGACGGGATCGAGCGTCGGCAAGTCCGTCCTGGGCCTGCGGGTGGTCGACGTGGCGTCGGGCGAGCCGATCGGCTTCTTGCGTTCGGTGATCCGCCAGTTTGCGCACGTGTTGGAGCCCCTCAGCCTGGGCCTGGGCTACCTGTGGCCGTTGTGGGACTCGAAGAACCAGACGTTCGCCGACAAGTTGGCCTCGACGGTGTGCGTGCGCGCCGAGGTCAGCGGAACGCGCTGACGCCGGTCAGCGCCTCGCCGATGACCAGCTGGTGCACCTCCGAGGTGCCCTCGTAGGTCAGCACCGACTCCAGGTTGTTCGCGTGCCGGATCACCGGGTACTCCAGGGTGATGCCGCTGGCGCCCAACAGGGTTCGACACTGCCGGGCGATCTTGATGGCTTCGCGCACGTTGTTGAGCTTGCCGACGCTGTCCTGCTCCGGTCTGATCCGGCCCTCGTCCTTGAGCCTGCCGAGGTGCAGCGCCAGCAGTTGGGCCTTGCCGAGTTCGACGGCCATGTCGGCGATCTTGGCCTGCGTCAGCTGATAGCCGGCCAGCGTCTTGTCGAACACCTTGCGGGTGCCGACGTAGTCCAACGTCGTCTCCAGGCAGTCGCGCGCCGCACCGACGGACCCGAAGACGATGCCGAACCGGGCTTCCGAGAGGCACGCCAACGGACCCGACAATCCGCGCGCCCCAGGCAGTTTGGCGTCGTCGGGCAGGCGCACGTCGTCGAGGCTGAACTCGGAGGTGACCGACGCCCGCAGCGACAGCTTGTGCGTCATCTCGCGGGCGCTGAAGCCGGGTGTCGACGTGGGCACCGCGAACCCGAGTATGCCCTCCTCGGCTCGCGCCCACACGATCGCGACGTCGGCCACCGAGGCGTTGGTGATCCACATCTTCGAGCCGTTGAGCACCCAGTCCGCGCCGTCGTGGCGGGCCGTCGTGCGCATACCGCCCGGGTTGGACCCGAAGTCCGGCTCGGTCAGCCCGAAGCAGCCGATCAGCTCACCGGCGGCCATCCCCGGCAGCCACTGCTCGCGCTGCTCCTCGCTGCCCCAGTGGTGGATCGCGAACATCGCCAGCGACCCCTGCACCGAGACCAGGCTGCGCAGCCCACTGTCGACGGCCTCCAACTCCTGGCACACCAGGCCGTAGGCGGTGGCGGTCGAGCCGCCGCAGCCGTACCCGGTGAGGTGCATGCCGAGCAGACCGAGCTTGCCGATCTCGACCGCGAGCTCGCGGACGGGCACTTCACCCGATTCGAACCACTCTGCGACAAAGGGCCGCAGCCTCTGCTCGCCGAACTGCCGAACCATGGTGCGCAGCTCGATGTCCTCGGTGGTCAGCAGCGAATCGAGGTCGAGCAGGTGCTCGATCGTGGTGGAAGCGGCCATGCTGAATGTCTACACCGACGGGCACACCGACCGTGCCCGGATCGGACACCGTTACCCTGATCGCCGTGAGTGAGCAGCGATCCGCAGCAGACGCGTTCCGCGCGTACGGTCCGGCCACCAGGGCCATCCACGCCGGTTACCGGCCGGATCCCGCGACCGGCGCGGTCAATGCGCCGATCTACGCCAGCTCGACGTTCGCCCAGGACGGCGTCGGCGGGCTGCGCGGCGGCTTCGAGTACGCCCGCACCGGCAACCCCACCAGGACGGCGCTCGAGGCGGCCCTGGGCTCGATCGAGGGCGGCACGTTCGGTCGCGCCTTCGCCTCGGGAATGGCCGCCACCGACTGTGCGCTGCGGGCCCTGCTGCGGCCCGGCGACCACGTCGTCATCCCCGACGACGCCTACGGCGGCACGTTCCGGCTCATCGACAAGGTCTTCACGAAGTGGGGGATCGACTACACACCCGTGGCGTTGTCCGACCTCGACGCCGTCCGCGCGGCGGTGACGCCCACGACGAAGCTCATCTGGGTCGAGACACCGACCAACCCGCTGCTGTCCATCGCCGACATCGCCGGAATCGCCCAGCTGGCCTCGACGTCCGGGGCAAAGGTGTTGGTGGACAACACGTTCGCCTCGCCGGCGCTGCAGCAGCCGTTGGCGCTGGGCGCTGACATCGTGCTGCACTCGACGACGAAGTACATCGGTGGGCACTCCGACGTCGTCGGCGGGGCAATGGTGACCAATGACGAGGAACTCGACGAGGCGTTCGCGTTCCTGCAGAACGGCGCCGGTGCGGTGCCGGGGCCGTTCGACGCGTATTTGACGATGCGCGGGCTGAAGACCCTGGTCCTGCGGATGCAGCGGCACAGCGAGAACGCCGCCCTGGTCGCCGAGTTCCTCGACGGGCATCCCGCCGTCGAGAGCGTGCTGTACCCGGGGCTGCCCAGCCACCCCAACCACGAGGTGGCCAGGCGGCAGATGTCGGGCTTCGGCGGCATGGTGTCGGTGCGGCTGCGTGGCGGCCGCGAAGCCGCCCACCAACTGTGTGCGCGCACCGAGATCTTCATCCTCGCCGAGTCACTCGGCGGCGTCGAGTCGCTGATCGAGCATCCCGCTGCGATGACGCACGCCTCCACGGCGGGTTCGCAGCTCGAGGTGCCCGACGACCTGGTCCGCCTTTCGGTGGGGATCGAGGAGGCCGGCGACCTGCTCGGCGATCTCGAACAGGCGCTACGACAGGGCTGACCGCAGGGCCGACGCGGTGACCGCCAGGTTCATCTCGGGCATCGCCGTCGGGTACTCGTTCACCCAACTGCCGCTGGCGATCTCGCTGGCGCGGGCATGCACCCAGCGCCAGCCGCGGTCGTTGAGACTGAACAGAGCGCCCAGCCCGTCCGCGGCATGCAGCAGCGAGACGATGCCCGCCGTCGTCGGGGTTGGCGGTCGACGGTCGAACAACGCCGACAGCAGTTCGGCCCGCGTCCGGCCCACCCGGTCGCGGTTGGTCAACGGCCAGGCATACGACTTGCTGAATCGCTTGGACGGCAAACGAACCCGATGGACCTGGCCGAGTCGCTCGAGGTGCAGCGCCAGGTGATCTTGGGTGTCCTTGCGCAACCTCGTCACCGCGGCGTCGGGCCGCAACGGGCGGCGCACGAGCAGCTGGAAGGCCGGTTCTGCAACGGGGTCGCCGGTCCCGCCCGCCGCCAGTGCCAGCAGCCGGCCCGCCTGGGTGGGGTCACCCGGGACGGCTGGCCGGATGCGGCACGCGTAGGCCAGATCCAGCAGGACCGCGGCAGCGAGCAGCCGTTCACGACGGTCGCGTTCCAGGGCGGGTTGCGCCGACGCGTTGTCGAGAAGTAGCAAAAAGAGGTCCTCGGCGATCTGCGCCATGAAACGGACCGTAGATCAGCGGGCGGTGGTACCGCGAATCAGGAGTGGTACGGCTCCGCCTTGACCAGCACGACCTTGACGGTGTTGCCGCTGGGCACCGTGTACTCGCGGGTCTCGTTCTCCTTGGCGCCGATGAGCGCGCTGCCGAGGGGGGAGTTCGGTGAGAACACCTCGAGCTTGCCGTCGCTGACGCCCTCCTGGCGGGTGGCGATCAGGAACGTCTCGGTCTCACCGTCGTCGTACTTCACCGTGACCACCGAGCCGGGCAGCGCAACGCCGGACTGCGTCGGCGCCTCGCCGACCTTGGCGTTGTTCAGCAGCTCCTGCAGCTGGCGGATGCGGGCCTCCTGCTGGCCCTGCTCGTCGCGCGCCGCGTGGTAGCCGCCGTTCTCGCGGAGATCGCCCTCTTCGCGTCGGTCGTTGATCTCCGCGGCGATGACAGGCCGATTGGCGATCAGCTGGTCGAGTTCCGTCTTCAACCGATCGTGTGCTTCCTGGGTGAGCCAGGTGACCTGAGTGTCGGTCATGTCGTCGCGCTCCTGTCGTAATCGTCGTCTCGCGCTCTTGGCGTAAGAAAGTTCCCAAATGCCGCGATCGCAAGCGCATACCCGCGCGTTAAAGCAGCAATACACGGCTCCATCGAGGAACCGTGTATCCAAACATGCTACCACCGCCGCGTCGGCGGATCTTTACGTATTGGCTTTTCGATGTTCGCTCGGTGGACGCCAGACCGGTGATTTGTCAGGGCGCCACGAGGTAGGACGGAACGTCGGTTCCGCAGCCGTAGACGTCGCCCACCACCGGCCGTTGACTGGTCTTGACAATGGCCGTGACCTGCACCGTTGCTTGCGAGGACGGCGGCACCAGCACCTCGCGGCGGCCCGTCTCGCCGCCGTTGATGGAACGGGCTCGCACGATGCACACGACCGGGCGGGAGGGGTCCTTGCGGGTCACTGAGATGGTCACCTCGGCGGTGCCGTTGTCGATCAATCGGTAGCCGCCGAGTTCGCCCTTGACGTCGCCCGTGCCGAGGCGCTGGAAACCGACGAGCGCGACCACCACACCGATGACGACGATGAGTAAGAAGAGGCCGATCGCCAGTCGGCGGCGGGATCGGCTCGATAGCCGCTGCCGCCCGTAACGGGCGGCGGGACGCTCGATCATGTGCGGTGTGACGCCCCTTGGATGGATCTGAGTTCGGATCGGTCTACTAGGACTGGAACTATAGGACCACCCGGAACTGTTGAAACGGTCCGTACGAGTCCCGACGACGAAACGAGCAGGTAGGCACCAGTGAGCGAACTGCGCCTGATGGCGGTGCACGCCCACCCGGACGACGAGTCCAGCAAGGGCGCCGCAACCATGGCCCGCTACTCGGCCGAGGGCGCGCGCGTGATGGTCGTGTCGCTGACCGGCGGCGAACGGGGTGACATCCTCAACCCGGCGATGGACCTGCCCGAGGTGCACGGACGGATGGCCGAGATTCGCCGCGACGAGATGGCCAGGGCCGCCGAGATCCTCGGTGTCGAGCATCACTGGCTGGGGTTCGTGGACTCCGGCCTGCCCGAGGGCGACCCGCTGCCGCCGCTGCCGGACGGCTGCTTTGCGGTGGTGCCGCTGGAGCAGCCGACAGAGGCACTGGTCCGGGTGATCCGCGAGTTCAAGCCGCATGTGATGACCACCTACGACGAGAACGGCGGCTACCCGCACCCCGATCACATCCGGTGCCATCAGGTGTCGGTGGCGGCGTACGAGGCAGCTGGCGACTACCGGCTGTACCCGGACGCGGGCGAACCCTGGAATATCTCGAAGCTGTACTACAACCACGGGTTCCTGCGGAAGCGGATGCAGCTGATCCAGGACGAGTTCGCCAAGCACGGCCGGAAGGGGCCGTTCGACAAGTGGCTCAAGCACTGGGATCCCGAGCTCGACGTCTTCGCCCAGCGCGTCACCACCCGGATCGAATGCGCGAAGTACTTCGAGCAGCGCGACGACGCCCTGCGCGCACACGCCACCCAGATCGACCCGACGGGCGACTTCTTCGCCGCGCCGATCGAATGGCAGCAGCGACTGTGGCCCACCGAGGAGTACGAGTTGGCCCGTTCCCGCGTTCCCGTCGAGCTACCCGAGGACGACCTGTTCGCCGGGATCAGTCCATGACCGACACGCTGATGGTGATCGCCGGGCTGCTGGCCGACGAGGCGCCCCGCGACACCGGACCCGACTTCGGCAAGGCCAGCCCGTTCGGCCTCGTCATCGTGGTGATCCTGCTGATCGGCACGTTCCTGCTGGTGTGGTCGATGAACCGGCATCTCAAGAATCTGCCGGAGTCGTTCGACCGCGATCACCCCGAGCCCGACCAGGCCCTCGACGAGGGAACGGTCGACCCCGGCGACGCGGCAGCCGGCAATGGAGACCCGCGGCGTGAGCCCGGGAGCTAACGCGCTCG
>JAVRPF010000169.1:0-11179 GCA_032162385.1 Mycobacterium sp. | reverse complement strand
ACGCCGGTGACCTCGCGCACCGACAGCGCGGCACCACCGCGGGCGTCGCCGTCCAGCTTGGTCAGCACGACGCCGGTGAAGCCCACGCCCTCGCGGAAGGCCTCGGCGGTAGTCACCGCATCCTGGCCGATCATGGCGTCGAGGACGAACAACACCTCGTCGGGATCGACGGCCGAACGGATCGCGGCCGCCTGGCTCATCAGCTCTTCGTCAATGCCGAGCCTGCCCGCGGTGTCGACGATGACGACGTCATAGTGCTTGGTCCTGGCCTCGGCCAGGCCCGCAGCGGCCACGGCAACCGGGTCGCCGGGGGCAGCGTCATCCGAGCCCTCAGTCGTGCCCGGGTGTGGCGCGAACACCGCGACGCCTGCCCGTTCACCGACGATCTGCAGCTGGCTGACCGCGCCCGGCCGCTGCAGGTCGCAGGCCACCAGCAACGGCGTATGGTCCTGCCCCCGAAGCCATTTGGCGAGCTTTCCGGCCAGCGTCGTCTTACCCGAGCCCTGCAGGCCTGCCAGCATGATGACCGTGGGCGGGGTCTTGGCGAACGCCAGTTGACGGGTCTGTCCGCCGAGGATGCCGACGAGCTCCTCGTTGACGATCTTGACGACCTGCTGCGCCGGATTGAGCGCACCGGAGACCTCCGCGCCCCTTGAGCGGTCCTTGATGCGGGCGACGAACTCGCGCACCACCGGAAGCGCGACGTCCGCCTCCAGCAGGGCGAGCCGAATCTCGCGGGTGGTCGCATCGATGTCGGCGTCGGTCAGGCGCCCCTTGCCACGGAGTCCCGACAGGGCTCCGGTCAATCGGTCGGACAGGGATTCAAACACGCGACAAGCCTAACTGGGGTGGCGCTGCGACGACGGCGCGGGCGATCCGCTCGCGGAGCTGACGGATACCACCTCGTATACGATGCTGGATACATGGCAAGAGTGACGGCATGAGCGATCTTGCGGACCGGGTGTTCGTCGCCCTCCGTGATGACCTCATGTCCGGAAAGCTGTCGCCCGCCGAGCGACTCGCGGAGATTTCGCTCGCGGAGCGTTACGGAGTGTCCAGGACACCGGTTCGCGAGGCGCTGGCGCGGTTGCTCGCCGACGGCCTGGTCGAGCGGCGGGAGCGGGGGCTGTACCCCTACCGGCCGAGCCTGCAGGATCTGGACGGCCTCTACGAGCTTCGCACCACCGTGGAGCTGCGCGGCATCGTGCGCATCGAGGAGGACGGCGACCGGTCACACGACCACGACGTCCTTGGTCCGGAATTGGATCGCTGGCAGGCCTTCGCCGCCTCCTCCCCGAGTCCGGACGCCGGCTTCGTCGCCGAGGACGAGCGGTTCCACGTCCGACTGCTGTCGTCGGCGGGCAACCAGGCCCTGGTGACCGCGCTCGAACTGGTCAACGTGCGGATTCGTCCGGTGCGGATGTTCGACTACCTCACCGAGGACCGCATGCAGGCCACGATCGCCGAGCACATCCAGGTCGCCGAGCGGATTCTCGATGGCGACCTGGTCGCGGGCCGGCAGGCCTTGCTGGCGCACATCGAGGGATCGCGCAATGTCGCCATCGACAGGGCCAGCCGCGCCCTGTCGATGGCCGGCATCGTGATGGCTCTGCGGACCTGACGCGAGCTTCGGTGCTGCTCGCGTCAGCTGGCTTCGGACACCGGCTTGGGCGGCGGCGCGGGTAGCACCGCATACATCTCCCGCTCGAGTTCTTTGCGGGCCGCCGTGTGATCGGCTGTGCCCGCGCCGGCGCTCAATGCGGGCACCACGATGCCGAACACGTCGTCGACCGACGATCCCCGCGTGGTGACCCTGGCCCAGACGATGTCGAGGCCGTCGCGTTCGATGACCGCCGACAGTCGCGCCAACAGCCCGGTACGGTCGGCGCTACGGATCTGCACGACGTACTCCCCCTGCGAGGTGCCGTCGAACCAGAGGATCCGGGGTGGCGCGGCCGCCTCGTTGACGGGCACCGCGGCGAGGATTTCACCGGCCCTGGCGGTGTTCGTAGCGGCCGCTTCCAGATCGCGACGTTCGAGGGATCCGATCACGTCGAGATCGCCGTCGAGAGCGAGGATGAACTGCTGGCGCACCAGTTCGGCGGCGGGCGGCGTGCCGAAGTGCGGTGAAACGACGAACGTGTTGATCGCTACCCCGTCGTGGCTGTTGACCGACGCGGAGTGCACCCGCAGCGAGTTCAGCGCGAGCACGCCTGCGGCCTTGGACAGCAGGCCGCGGCGGTCCGGGGCGATCATCGTGACGTTGTAGACGTGTGCGTCGGCCGGGGTGAGGTCGACGTGCACACCGCCCTCGGCTGCCAGCGCCAGGTAGTGCGGCTCGATGGGATCCGGTTGCGGTAGCGGCTCGCCCGCCATCACCAGCCGGCAACGCCGCACCAGGTCGCCGATCAGCGAGGCCTTCCAGTCGCCCCACACGCCGGGACCGGTGGCCAGCGAGTCGGCCTCGGCCAGCGCATGCAACAACTCCAGCAGCATCGAATCGCCACCGAGTGCGTCGACCACCGCGGCGATCGTCTTCGGGTCCTGCAGATCTCGCCGGGTCGCGGTGTCCGGCAGCAGGAGGTGGTAACGCACGATCTTGGACAACACCTCGACGTCGGACGGCCACATTCCCAACCGGGTGCCGATCTGGGTGGCCAGGTCCGCGCCGATGACACTGTGGTCGCCGCCGCGACCCTTGCCGATGTCGTGCACCAGTGCGCCCAGTACCAGCAGATCGGGCCGCGACACCCGGGTGGTGAAAGCGCTTGCCCGCGAGACGGTCTCGACGAGGTGGCGGTCCACCGTCCAGATGTGCACGACGTCGCGCGGCGGCAGGTCACGCACCGCGCCCCATTCGGGAAAGAGCCTGCCCCACAGGCCGGTCCGATCCAGTGCCTCGACGGTGGCCACGGTCGCGGGCCCGGCGGCCATCATCACCAGCAGATCCTTCAGCGCCTGGCGGGGCCACGGCGTACGCAGCTCCGGCGCCGACTCGGACAATCGACTGAGCGTGGACGCCGCCATCGGCAGCGCAGTGGTGGCCGAGGCTGCGGCAACGCGCAGGATCAATCCCGGATCGCGTTGGGGCCGCGCATCCCTGGCCAGGATGACCTCTCCCCCGAACTCGATCACCCCCTCGTCCAGCGGCCTGCGGACGGGACGCCGCAGCGCGGCGAAACCGCGACGAGGCAACGCGTTGGCCGCGGTGCGCACGCCGGCGTCGACGTAGTAACTGATCGTGCGGGCGGCATCGCTGAGCATGCGGGCCAGGTCGAACCGGTCACCGATGCGCAACGCGGCGCCGATCTCGTCGGCGTACTGAGCCTGCAGCATCTCCCGGCCCCGGTGTGAGGCGCGGTGCAGTTCGGTGCGCACGTTGAGCAGCGCGAGGTGGGCGTCGCCGAGAGTGCCCGTCGGCGATGCCAGTGACCGGCTGGGGTACACGTCGGCGAGCTGGGCGATCGCAAGCGCATTGAGCAACTGAACGTCGCGGAGTCCGCCGCGTCCGTTCTTCAGGTCGGGCTCGGCACGGTGGGCGATCTGCCCGCTGCGCTGCCACCGCGCCTGGGTGTGTTCGACGAGTTCTTCGAAGCGCGAGGCGATCCCGGTGCGCCACTGTCTGCGCGCCCCGCCGATGAGCAGCGCCGACATGTCGGAGTCACCCGCGATGTGGCGGGCGTCGAGCATGGCCAGGCCTGCCGAGATGTCCTCACCGGCAACCTGCAGCGCCTCGGGCACCGTCCTGACACTGTGGTCGAGGTGAATGTTGGCGTCCCACAACGGGTACCAGAGCAGTTCCGCGACGTTGGTGACGATGTCGGGTGGCATGTTGTCGTGCACCAGCGTCAGATCGAGGTCGGAGTACGGCAGCAGCTCCCCACGACCAAGACCGCCGGTGGCGACGATGGCGAAGCCACTGGTGGCGGTGATGCCGATCTCGGTGGCCTTTGTGGTGAGCCAGAATTCGTTCAGATCGAGCAGGGCATCACGCAGCGCGGCCGAGCCGAGCTGCTTGGATCCGCCGTTGAGTAGTTGTTGGGCCGCCTTCGCCAGGTCGTTGGCCGGGCGTGACGGACCCGCCGCCGGCGCCTCCCATCGAGAGGCCCCGGCGGCGGGATCTGGTGTCTGCTTTGTCATCTCGGTTCTCTCCCGGCGTAGCGATTGATTCTCACTCGGTGCCCGTCCGGGAGACAGAGCCTCAGATGGATCAGATCACGGGCGCATCAGATGGCGTCGGTCCCCCGTTCACCGGTGCGTACCCGCACGACGGTGTCGACTGGACTGACCCACACCTTGCCGTCACCGATCTTGCCGGTGCGGGCCGCCTGGACGATGACGTCCACCACCTTGTCGACGGCCGAATCGTCCACCAGGACCTCGACCCGCACCTTCGGCACGAAGTCGACGGAGTACTCCGCACCTCGGTAGACCTCGGTGTGGCCCTTCTGGCGTCCGTAGCCCTGCACCTCGCTGACGGTCATTCCGAGGATGCCCGACTGTTCGAGGCCGGTCTTGACGTCTTCGAGCGTGAACGGCTTGACGATCGCAGTAATCAGCTTCATTTCCCTAATTCCTCCGAGCTGTGCTGGCCGAGAACCGAGGTGCTACCGACTGTGCTGAAGTCGTAACCGGTTTCAGCGTGCTCGGCCTCATCGATGCCGTTGACTTCATCTTCTTCACCGAGGCGAAGGCCAATGGTGTATTTCAGGATCAACGCCAAGATAGTCGTAACGATGAACGAGTACGCGAGAACCGCGAACGCACCGATCGCCTGGCGCCACAGTTGATCGAATCCACCGCCGTAGAACAACCCCTTCACGGCAGCGGGCGCCTCGGGCGCCGCGAGGAAACCGATCAGCAAGGTGCCGGTGAGACCACCGATCATGTGCACCCCGACTACGTCGAGGGCATCGTCGAAGCCGAACTTGAACTTCAGCCCCACAGCCAGCGCACACAACGCGCCGCCGAGGAAACCGACCGCCAGCGCGCCGAGGACGTTGACCGACGAACAGGACGGCGTGATCGCGACCAGGCCGGCCACGACGCCCGACGCGGCACCCAACGAGGTGGCGTGCCCGTCGCGGATCTTCTCGACGAGCAGCCAGGCCAGCATGGCGGTACCGGTAGCGACGGTGGTGGTCACGAACGTCGACGCCGCGGTGCCACCCGAGCTAAGAGCCGAACCGGCGTTGAATCCGTACCAGCCGAACCACAGCAGACCGGCGCCGAGCATCACGAACGGCAGGTTGTGCGGTCGCATCGGCGCCCCGGGCCAACCCTTGCGCTTACCAAGGACGATGGCCAATGCCAGGCCAGCGGCACCCGAGTTGATGTGGACCGCGGTACCACCGGCGAAGTCGATTGCCTTGAGTTTGTTCGCAATCCACCCACCGGTCGCTCCGGTGAACCCGTCGAAGGCGAACACCCAGTGTGCCACCGGGAAGTAGACGAACGTCGCCCACAGACCAGCGAAGACCAGCCAGGCGCCGAACTTCATCCGGTCGGCGATCGCGCCCGAGACCAAGGCGACCGTGATGATCGCGAACATCAACTGGAACATCACGAACACCAGCTGCGGGATCGTGCCGGCCAGCGGGATGTTCACCGCATCGACCGCTGCAGTCCCGGTGCTGGGATCCGCAGCAACCGCGGCAGTCGCGTTACCGCCGATGAGACCCTTGAGCCCCCAGTACTGCGTCGGGTCGCCGACAAAATTGCCGACGTCGTTGCCGAAGGAGAGCGAGTAGCCGTACAGCACCCATAGCACCGTCACCACACCCATGGCGCTGATGCTCATCATCAGCATGTTCAGCACGCCCTTGGCGCGAACCATGCCGCCGTAGAAGAACGCGAGGCCCGGTGTCATCAGCAACACAAGTGCGGAACTCGCCAGCATCCATGCCGTATCCCCCGTGTCGGGAATACCCATTATCGGGAAGCCATCCACTCGCAGTTTCCTCCTTCGCCCATGCCACGGTTAGGCACCGTTGACCTAGGCAGAGACAATGCTGAGTGGTTGTTTCGCGGATGACGCGCCCGTGTTTCGCTCGTGTGAACGGATCGGCCGATTGCGTTTCGTCGATGTTAAGCCCCTCGTCACGCGCCCGCGGTCCTTACAGATCGGCGACGATTCGCCCGCTAACCCAGAAGTGCGTCGACGAACGCGGCGGGCTCGAACGGCGCCAGGTCGTCCGGGCCCTCTCCGAGCCCGACCAGCTTGACGGGCACGCCGAGCTCCTGCTGAACCCGAAAAACTATCCCGCCCTTCGCAGTTCCATCCAGCTTGGTCAGCACCACGCCGGTGATGTCGACGACGTCGGCGAACACCCTGGCCTGGGGCAGCCCATTCTGACCGATGGTTGCGTCCAGCACGAGCAGCACCTCGTCGACCTCCGCGCGCTTGCTCACCACGCGCTTGACCTTCCCGAGTTCGTCCATCAGGCCGGTCTTGGTGTGCAGTCGGCCCGCGGTGTCGATGACCACTACGTCGGCCCCGGTTTCGATGCCCCTGTCGACGGCGTCGAACGCCACCGACGCCGGGTCGGCACCCTCGGCACCGCGCACCACCTCGGCTCCGACCCTGGCCGCCCAGCTTTGCAACTGGTCGGCCGCGGCGGCCCGGAAGGTGTCGGCCGCACCGAGCACCACACGGCGGCCGTCGGCGACGAGCACACGGGCCAGCTTGCCGACGGTGGTTGTCTTGCCGGTTCCGTTCACCCCCACCACCAGCAGTACCGACGGCTTGTTCTGGTGCGGCAGCGCCTTGATCGAGCGGTCAAGGCCGGGCTGCAACGCGGAGATCAGCACCGCACGCAGCACGGCCCGGGCGTCCGCCTCGGTGCGCACGTTGTTGCTCGCCATCTCCGATCGCAGCGCGGCGACCACCGATTCGGTGACGACCGGGCCGAGATCGGCGATCAACAGGGTGTCCTCGACCGACTCCCACGACTCCTCGTCGAGGTCTCCGCCGCCGAGCAGGCCCAGCATGCTGCGCCCGAGGGTGTTCTGCGACTTGGCGAGCCTGCCGCGGAGGCGCTCCAGCCTGCCGTCGGCCGGCGCGATGGACTCGACCTCGGGTGCCGCAGGCTCCGGCGGGGCCGCAACGGGGGGCTCCGGAAGCCGAACTTCGGAGATCGACCGCTTGGGTGCGTCGCGCGGGATGGTCGCGTCGTCCCCGACCGCGGGCAGGCCGCTGGTGTCCAGGCGCTCCGCGGGTGGGGCCGGTGACTCCCGCCCCTGCACCGGCGGCACGACGGGTTCCCGCGTTTCCGTCGATTGGGTGAAGGTGATGCCCGACGACGCCGCGTAACCGCCGGACCGGTCCACCGGCGTGGCCTCGTCTGGCCTCGACAGGCTGACCTGCCGCCGCCGGTAACGCACCAGCCCGAGGACCAGCGCGGCTACGACGAGGACGGCGATGACCGCGAGTGCGATCCACAAACCTTGCGACACCGCGACATTGTCTCAGGCTCGGTGGCAAGTGATTACCAGCGGCTCAGATCGCTTCGCTCTCCCCCGCAAGCGGGGGGCCCCCAGCGCTACAACGAACCCCCGGTCGCTTCGCTCCTGCCCGCCGAGACCAATTCCTGACCCCGCATGCGTTGCGAGATCACCGTGGTGATGCCGTCATCGCGCATGGTCACGCCGTACAGCGCGTCGGCGATCTCCATCGTCGGCTTCTGGTGCGTGATCACGATCAGCTGGGAAACCTCGCGCAACTGCTCGAACAGGCTGATCAGGCGTCGCAGGTTGACGTCGTCGAGCGCCGCCTCGACCTCGTCCATGACGTAGAACGGCGACGGGCGGGCCCGGAAGATCGCCACCAGCATCGCCACGGCGGTCAGCGCCTTCTCGCCACCGGACAACAGCGAGAGCCGTTTGATCTTCTTGCCCGGCGGGCGGGCCTCCACCTCGATGCCGGTGGTGAGCATGTCGTCGGGGTTGGTGAGCAGCAGCCGGCCCTCACCACCGGGGAACAGCGTCGAGAACACCTGGGTGAACTCCCGCTCCACGTCGGTGTACGCGTCGGCGAACACCTGCAGGATGCGGTCGTCGACGTCGGCGATCACCTCGAGCAGGTCCTTGCGCGCGGCCTTCACGTCCTCGAGTTGGGTGGACAGGAAGTTGTAACGCTCCTCCAACGCGGCGAACTCCTCGAGGGCCAGCGGATTGACCCGGCCCAGTTCGGCGAGTTCGCGTTCGGCCTTCTTGGCGCGCCGTTCCTGGGTGGGCCGGTCGAACGCCAGGGGGGCGGGCGCGGTGACCTGCTCGCCGCGCTCCTTGGCCTGCTCGTACTCGGCCATCTCCAACTCTGTCGGCGGCAACGACACCTCGGGCCCGTACTCGGCGATGAGGTCGGCGACCGCCATGCCGAACTGTTCGAGGGCCTGCTGCTCGAGTTGCTCGATGCGAAGCGCTGCTTGGGCTTTGGCGACTTCATCGCGATGCAGTGCGTCGGTGAGGGCGGCGATCCTCGCCCCGAGCTCGTTGACCTCGGCGCGCGCCTTGGTGAGCGACTCGCCCCGCTGGGAACGTTCGACGGCCAACTGGTCGCGGTTGCGCCCGGCCACCGCGACGGTGGAGGCCAGCCTCCCCGCCACCAGGCGTCCCGACTCGGCCACCGCAGCTGCAACCGTCGCGGCATGCTGGCGGGCGTCGCGTGCCCGCTGCGCGCGCATCCTGGACTCCCGCTCGGCGGCGGCAGCCCGGCGCAGCGAATCCGCCCGGCCGCGAACGGCATTCGCGCGTTCTTCGGCGGTGCGTACGGAGAGCCGGGCCTCCACCTCGGCAGCGCGGGCGGTCTCGGCGGCGGCCGTCGACTCCTGGCGATCGACCGGCTCGGACTCCAGCGTGGGTGCCTGCTGCGCATTGTGCAGGCGGGTCTCCAGCGCGGTCAGCTCCTCGACGGTGCGCACCCGCCCCGTCTCGAGCTCGTCGCGCTGCCGGATCAGCCGCTGCCATTCGTCCTCGCAGGCCCGGGCGTCCTGCCCGAGCCTGCCGAGCTGCTCGTAGATCGACGAGATCGCGGCGTCGGATTCGTTGAGCGCGGCCAGCGCCTGCTCGGCGGAGTCCTGCCGCGTCGACTGCTCGGCAAGCGCGCCCGACAACGCGGCCGACAGCTCGCGGGTCTGCCGCTCGGAGGACTCGAGTTCGGTGCGGGCCTTCTCGATCTCCGAGGTGATCTCCAGGGTGCTCGGCTTGCGGTCGGATCCGCCGTTGACCCATCCCGCACCGACGACGTCGCCGTCCGTCGTCACGGCGCGCAGTTGCGGCCGCGCCGCCACCAGGTCGAGCGCCGCGCCCAGGTGATCGACCACCGCCACCCTGGCCAGCAGCGCGGTGAACGCGCCACGCAGTCGCGCCGGGGCATCGACGAGCTCGAGGGCCCACTGCGCACCGTCGGGCAACGGACCCCCGGAATCGCGATGCGGCGCGGCGTCGTCGGGCCAGTCGCCGAGCACGATCGCCGCGCGTCCGCCGTCGCGCTCCTTCAGTGCGGCGACCGCCGCGCGGACGGCACCGAAGTCGTCGGCGGCAAGCGCGTCGGCGGCCGAACCCAGCACCGCGGCCACTGCCACCTCGTACCCTGGACGGACCCGGACCATCTTGGCGACGGAGCCGAAAAGCCCTGCGCCGGTGTGGTTCTTCTGCAACCAGGCGGCGCCGTCCTTGCGGTCGAGGCCGACCGACAACGCGTCGATGCGGGCCCGAAGCGACGCCACCTGTCGTTCGGCGCCGCGCTCGGCCGCCTGCAGTTCGGCTACCCGTTCGTCGGCCAGCCGCAGGGCGGTGACGGTGCGGTCGTGATGATCGTCGAGGCCCACCTCGCCGGCGTCGAGCTCGCCGACGCGCGCCTGCACGGTCTCGAACTCGGCCTTCGTCACCTGCACACGGGTCGCGGCGTCCTCGATGCTCACCGACAGCCGCGTGACGCCTTCGTCGATCGACTCGACGCGGGTGCGCATGGTGTCGACCTGGCCGGCGAGTCGGGCCAGTCCCTCTCGGCGGTCCGCCTCGGCGCGCGCCGCGGCCATGTGCGACCGTTCCGCTTCTGCGGCAACGCCTTCGCGCTCGGTCAGCTCGGCGCGTGCGACCTGCAGCCGTTCCCGGGACTGGTCGAGTTCGGCGAGCAGTTCCCGCTCGCGGGCCGCGACCTCCTCGGCCTCGGCGTCCAGGGCGTCCGGGTCGGGTCCTGAGGACGCCTCGATGCCGATGTCGAGGTGTTGGGCGCGCTCGGTGGCGATGCGCACCGTCGCGCTGACCCGTTCGGCCAACGCCGACAGCCGGAACCACGTCTGCTGCGCCGACTCGGCTCGCCCGGTGAGCCCCGACACTGCCGACTCGTGGGCCGTCAGTTCGAAGGTCGCCTCGTCCAGACGGGCGGCGAGGTCGTCGTGCTCGCGGCGCAGCGTCGTCTCGGCCTGGTTGGTGTCGTTGAACTCGGCCTGCCGGTTGACCAGGTCATCGGCGGCCAGGCGCAGCCGGGCGTCGCGCAGATCGGCCTGGATGGTCTGGGCTCGCCGGGCCATCTCGGCCTGCCTGCCCAGCGGCTTGAGTTGGCGGCGCAGTTCGGTGGTGAGATCGGTCAGGCGCGCGAGGTTGGCCGACATCGAGTCGAGCTTGCGGACCGCCTTCTCCTTGCGCTTGCGGTGCTTGAGCACGCCCGCGGCCTCTTCGATGAACGCCCGGCGGTCCTCGGGTCGGGATTCGAGGATCTCGGACAACTTGCCCTGACCCACGATGACGTGCATCTCGCGGCCGATGCCGGAGTCACTCAGCAGCTCCTGCACATCCATCAATCGGCAACTGCTGCCGTTGATTTCGTACTCGCTGGCACCGTCGCGGAACATCCGCCGCGTGATCGACACCTCGGAGTACTCGATCGGCAGCGCGTTGTCGGAGTTGTCGATCGTGACGGTCACCTCGGCGCGGCCCAGAGGCGCCCGCGACGACGTGCCCGCGAAGATGACGTCCTCCATCTTGCCGCCGCGCAGTGTCTTGGCGCCCTGCTCGCCCATCACCCACGTCAATGCGTCGACCACGTGGGACTTGCCCGACCCGTTGGGTCCGACGACGCAGGTGATGCCCGGTTCGAAACGAAGAGTCGTCGGTGAGGCGAAGGACTTGAAGCCCTTCAGCGTCAGACTCTTGAGGTGCACGAGGTGTGAGACTAGCG
>JAVRPF010000168.1:0-8546 GCA_032162385.1 Mycobacterium sp. | reverse complement strand
CTCGAGTACGCCTGCGCCGCCAGCCCGACCCGCTCGCTCACGAACGCCGCCGCGATCTGCAGGAAGCCGCTGTGTTCGGCGCCGATCAGGTTCTCGGCGGGCACCCGAGCGTCGGTGTAGGACAACTCGGCGGTGTCAGACGACCGCCACCCCATCTTCTGCAGCTTGCGGGTGACCTCGAAGCCCGGCGTGCCCTTGTCGACCACGATCAACGAGACGCCCGCGGCGCCGGGCCCACCGGTGCGCGCGGCCGTCACGACGTAGTCGGCCCGCACGCCGGAGGTGATGTAGGTCTTGGCGCCGTTGATCACGTAGTGATCGCCGTCTCGGACTGCCCGGGTGGTCATGTGCCCGACGTCGGAGCCGCCGCCCGGTTCGGTGATGGCCAGTGAGCCGATCTTCTCGCCGCGCAGGGTGGGTCGCACATATGTGTCGATCAGCCGCTCGTCGCCGGAAGCGATCATGTGAGGCACGGAGATGCCGCAGGTGAACAGCGAGGCGAAAACCCCACCCGGTGAGCCCGCGTAGTGCATCTCCTCGCAGATGATCACCGCGTCGGCGCCGTCGCCGCCACCACCGCCGACCGACTCGGGCAGGCCCGCGCCGAGCAGCCCGGCGTCGCCGGCCTTGCGGTGCAGCTCGCGCGGCAGCTCGCCGGTCTTCTCCCACTCGGCGACGTTGGGCAGCACTTCGCGTTCGGCGAACGCACGCACCGTCTTTCGGAGTTCCTCACGTTCGGGCGTGGTCCAGGTGTTCACGAAAGAAACCCCTCCGGGATGGCTGGAAGTAATTCGACGGGGATGTCGACGGACCGGGCGCGCAGCCATTCGCCGAGGCCCTTGGCCTGCGGGTCGAAGCGAGCCTGGTGGGCCACGCCCTTCCCAAGGATGCCCTCGATGACGAAGTTGACCGCGCGCAGGTTGGGTAGCAGGTGGCGGGTGACGACCAGGTCGGCCGTCTCGGGCAGTAGTGCGCGCAGTTTCTCGACGGTCAACGTGTGCGCCAGCCAGCGCCACTGCTCACCGGTGCGTACCCATACCCCGACGTTGGCGTTGCCGCCCTTGTCGCCGCTGCGGGCCCCGGCGACGACGCCAAGGGGTGCGCGCCGGGTCTCGCCGAACGGCATCGGCTCGGGCAGTGCGAAGGGCCCGACGGGCTCCAGCACCTTCGTCTCGGCGGCGGCGGGAATTTGCGTGCGGCTGCCGTCGGCGTGCACCGCGACGTGCGGCACCTCGGCGGCGTCGACGTAGCCGGGGGTGAACACGCCGTACACCTGGCCTTCACCCGGCGGTGCGGTTGTGGTGAACCCCGGGTAGCTCGCCAGTGCCAATTCGACTGCGGCGGAGGAGAAGTGGCGTCCGACGTTCGCGGGATCGGGGTCGCGGACCACGCAGCGCAGCAGCGCGCTGGCCGCTTCCTCGGTGTCGGCGTCGGGATGGTCGGTGCGCGCCAGCGTCCACTCCAACTCCGCGGGCTTGACCGTCAGGTTCGTCTCCAGCTGGCGTCGCACCAGGTCGGCCTTGGCGTCGATGTCCAGTCCGGTCAGCACGAAGGTCATCACGTTGCGGAAGCCGCCGACGGCGTTCAGCGACACCTTGAGCGTCGGCGGCGGCGGCTCGCCCCGGACGCCGCTGATGCGTACCCGGTCGGGTCCTTCGTCGCCGAGCGCCAGGCTGTCGACCCTCAGCGTGACGTCGGGGTTGGCGTAGCGCGCCCCGCCGATCTCGTAGAGCAACTGCGCGGTGACGGTGTCGACGCTGACCAGACCGCCGGTGCCGGGATGCTTGGTGATCACCGACGATCCGTCGGCGTCGATCTCGGCGATCGGAAAGCCGGCGTGGGTGAGGTCGGGCACCTCGGTGAAGAAGGCGTAGTTGCCGCCGGTGGCCTGGACGCCGCATTCGATGACGTGGCCCGCAGCCACCGCCCCGGCCAGGGCGTCGTAATCGGTGCGGCTCCAGCCGAAGTGGGCCGCGGCAGGCCCGACGATCACCGACGCGTCCGTGACCCGGCCCGTGACGACGACGTCGGCACCTGCGTTGAGACAGTCGACGATGCCCCAGGCACCGAGGTAGGCGTTGGCGGCCAGCGGGCTGCCGAAGCCCAGTTCCTCGGCCCGGCCCACCAGGTCGTCACCCTCGACGTGGGCGACCTTCGAGTCGAGTCCGAGCCGGTCGGCGAGCGCCCGAACGGCGGCGGCCAGCCCCGCGGGATTCAGTCCACCAGCATTGGCGACGATCCGCACGCCCGTGTCGAGGGCCGTCCCGAGGCACTCCTCGAGCTGGGTCATGAACGTCTTCGCATAGCCGCGATCGGGCGACTTGGCCCGGTCGCGGGCCAGGATCAACATGGTCAGTTCGGCGAGGTAGTCGCCGGTCACGTAGTCGAGTTCGCCGCCGGTCAGCATCTCCCGCATCGCGGAATGCCGGTCGCCGTAGAACCCCGAGCAGTTGCCGATGCGAACTGCAGTGCTCACCCGTGCTCCCATCAACCCTCGGCTCTCAACCAACCGGTAGGTTAGTCGGTACCACCGGTCCCACGTCAAGACGCGATTTCGGCGCGTTCGCCCGCGCCGGGCGCGGAAAAGCGCGCAGAAATCGCACATTTTGGAGGCTACGCAGCTCACCGGCTATCCTGAAGGGCAATTGCCGACGCCTGTTGCTTGCGCGGCTACCCAAACGCAAGAACCTCAAGAGGAGAAGTTCCACCATGGCTGTGCCGAAGCGGAGAATGTCGCGGTCGAACACCCGTAGCCGGCGGTCGCAGTGGAAGGCTGAGGCCACTGGCCTCGTCAACGTCAACGTTGCCGGTCAGCAGCACAAGGTGCCGCGACGGCTGCTCAAGGCCGCCCGCCTCGGCCTGATCGACCTCGACCGCCGCTAGCTCGGCAATCGTCGCTGGGATACGTCCCGAATCAGCGGCGCGCCTCTCAGCCCTCTCTCAGACAGTGGGTTGACACTGTGGCTGTGCGCATACTTGTCGTCGACGACGATCGCGCGGTGCGCGAATCCCTTCGTCGGTCGCTTGCCTTCAACGGCTACTCCGTCGAGTTGGCTCAGGACGGTCTCGAAGCCCTCGCGCGAATCGCCAGCGACCGGCCGGACGCCCTGGTTCTCGACGTGATGATGCCGAGGCTGGACGGCCTCGAAGTCTGCCGTCAACTCCGCAGCACCGGCGACGATCTGCCCATTCTCGTGCTGACGGCACGGGATTCGGTGTCCGAGCGGGTGGCCGGCCTCGATGCGGGCGCCGACGACTACCTGCCCAAGCCGTTCGCGCTCGAGGAGCTTCTCGCCCGGATGCGCGCGCTGCTGCGCCGCAGCGCCATCGACGACCGCGCCGAGTCGGCCGCCATGACGTTCTCCGACCTGAGCCTCGATCCGGTCACCCGGGAGGTCACTCGCGGGGAACGCCAGATCAGCCTGACCCGGACCGAGTTCTCGTTGCTGGAGATGCTGATCGCCAACCCGCGGCGGGTGCTGACCCGCAGCCGCATCCTCGAAGAGGTGTGGGGATTCGACTTCCCGACCTCCGGTAACGCACTCGAAGTGTACGTCGGATACCTGCGCCGCAAGACCGAAGCCGAGGGAGAGCTGCGACTGATCCACACCGTGCGAGGTGTGGGTTACGTGCTGCGCGAGACACCGCCCTGATGTCGGTTGTGAAGTCGTGGAAGGAGTCGTTCCGCCGGGCGCCCCCGGTGCATGCCTCCCTCCACGACGCCAGCTCCGTGTCGCTGCGGTGGCGGGTGATGCTGCTGGCCATGTCGATGGTGGCGATGGTCGTGGTGCTGATGGCCGTCGCGGTCTATGCGGTGGTATCGCGGGCGCTCTACGACGACATCGACAGCCAGTTGCAGAGCCGGGCCCGGTTGCTGATCGAGAGCGGATCGCTGGCGGCCGACCCCGGCAAGGCCATCGAAGGCACGGCGTACTCCGACGTCAACGCCATGCTGGTGATCCCAGGCCGGACCATTTTCACGGCGAATCAGGAGGGCCAGACCCTACCGCTTGGTGCTCCCGAGAAGGACGTCGTCTCGGGCAAGCTGTTGATGTCGCTGCGCACCACGAACAGTCAGCGCGTATTGGCCGTCCATCTGTCCAACGGCAGTTCACTGCTGATCTCGAAGAGCCTGGCGCCCACCGGCGAGGTGCTCAAACGGCTCGGGACCATCCTGCTCTTCGTCGGCGGTGTGGGCATGGCGGTCGCGGCGATCGCTGGTGGCACGGTCGCGCGCACCGGGTTGCGACCGGTGGCGAGGCTCACTTCGGCCGCCGAGCGGGTGGCGCGCACCGAAGACCTGCGGCCAATCCCGGTTCACGGCAACGACGAACTGGCCCGGCTGACCGAGGCGTTCAACATGATGTTGCGTGCGCTGGCCGAGTCGCGGGAACGCCAGGCGCGACTGGTGTCGGACGCCGGCCACGAGCTGCGCACGCCGCTGACATCGCTGCGCACGAACGTTGAGTTGTTGATGGCCTCGATGGCGCCGGGTGCGCCTCGCCTGCCCGATGAGGAAATGGCGGGCCTGCGGACGGATGTGATCGCCCAGATCGAGGAGTTGTCCACGTTGGTCGGCGATCTGGTCGATCTGACCCGCGACGACGCCGGCGTCACCATTCACGAACCCGTCGACATGTCGGAGATCGTGGACGGCAGTCTGGAACGGGTTCGGCGGCGCCGCAACGACATCGAGTTCGATGTGCACGTCGAGGGCTGGCAGGTCTACGGTGACGGCGCCGGGCTCTCGCGGGCAGTGCTCAACCTGCTCGACAACGCCGCAAAGTGGAGCCCGCCGTGCGGTCGGGTGGGGTTGCGGCTGATCCGGCTCGACGCGGTCAACGCCGAGCTCGTCGTGTCCGATCACGGGCCCGGCATACCGCCACAGGAGCGGCGGCTGGTGTTCGAGCGGTTCTTCCGGTCCACCTCGGCGCGGGGACTGCCGGGTTCGGGCCTGGGCCTGGCAATCGTCAAGCAGGTGGTGCTGAAACACGGTGGGACGCTTCGGATCGAAGACACCGTGCCCGGTGGAGATCCGCCAGGGGCGTCGATTCACGTGGTCCTGCCCGGCAGGCCGGCCGCGACACGCCCGCCGCGTGCGGTGGACGGGACCGACGGTAGCGCCGACAATGGGTGATTCGGGCGGGGGGATCAATGCAAATCTCGGGATGTGCCGAACGTTCTCTAAGTGGATTCTCAGACCAGAGGGGCACTGTCGGGATGCGCCTTTCGTTCTACTCATAAGACGGACGTCGCAAACTACTCGAGGGAAGAGCACCGACCAGCAATGACGAATCATCCTAGGTATTCGCCGCCACCTCCGCCCGGTCATCGGCCGGGCCCTTATGACCGCGTGGCGCCGGGTTACCCCGGCCCCCAGCGGCCCGGTGCTCCGCAGCAGCCCTACGACTGGCGCTATGCCACGCAGCAGCAGGCTTACCGCGGCCCGCACGACCCGTATCGCGGCGCCCCCCAGCCGCCGATCATGCCAGGGCCGCAACTTCCGCAGGCTCCTCAGAGACGTTCCCGCGCAGGGGCTTTGACAATCGGTGCACTGGCCATCGCGTTGGTCTCCGCCGGCGTCGGCGGCGGTGTCGCGACGTTGGTCAAGCCGGATCGTCCCGCGATCACCAGCACCGCGTCGGGTGCTGCGCCCAGCGAGCCCGCCGCCAGCCTGCCCGCCGGGTCGGTCGAGCAGGTGGCGGCCAAGGTGGTGCCCAGCGTGGTCAAGCTGGAGACCGACATGGGCCGGCAGTCCGAGGAGGGCTCGGGCATCATCCTGTCGTCCGACGGCCTCATCATGACCAACAACCACGTGGTGGCGGCGGCCAAGGGTGGGCCGGACGCCACCCCGGGGGCGCCCGCCACCCCGAGTGCGCCCGGCGCCCCGGGTGCGCCCGGCGCCGCGCAGACCAAGGTCACCTTCGCCGACGGCAACACCACCTCGTTCACCGTGGTGGGCACCGACCCGAGCAGCGACATCGCCGTCGTGCGGGCGGACCGCGCTTCCGGGCTTACCCCCATCACCCTCGGCTCGTCGGGCAACCTGCGGGTCGGCCAGGACGTGGTCGCCATCGGTTCGCCGCTCGGCCTCGAGGGCACCGTCACCACCGGCATCGTCAGCGCCCTCAACCGCCCGGTGGCCGCGGGCGGTGACGCACAGAACCAGAACACCGTGCTCGACGCCATCCAGACCGACGCCGCGATCAACCCGGGCAACTCCGGTGGCGCGCTGGTCAACATGAACGGTGAGTTGGTTGGCGTGAACTCGGCCATCGCGACGCTGGGCGGAGAATCGACGGCGTCGCAGAGCGGCTCCATCGGGCTCGGCTTCGCCATCCCGGTCGACCAGGCCAAGCGCATCGCCGACGAACTGATCCAGAACGGCACGGCGTCGCACGCCTCGCTCGGCGTGCAGGTCGGGAACGACGCGAGCGCCGACGGCGCCAAGATCGTCGACGTAACCAGTGGCGGCGCGGCCTCGGCTGCTGGGCTTCCCAGCGGCGTGATCGTCACCAAGGTCGACGACCGGGTGATCGGCAGCGCCGACGCTCTGGTTGCCGCGGTCCGGTCCAAGGCGCCCGGTGACCAGGTCACGCTGACCTACCTCGACCCGTCCGGCAAGCCGCAGACGGTGCAGGTCACCCTGGGCAAGGCGGCACAGTGACCATCGCCCCTGGCCGCCCCGCACTCAAAATGGCAGCGCCGGTGTCGTCAGCGGGATATACGGTTGCGTTCATGGAACAGCCTGGGGAACTGGTCGGCCGCGCATTGGTCGTGGTCGTGGATGACCGGACCGCGCATGGTGACGAGGAAGATCACAGCGGACCGTTGGTCGCCGAACTGCTCGGCGAGGCCGGGTTCGTCGTAGACGGCGTCGTAGTGGTGTCCGCCGACGAGATCGAAATCCGCAACGCACTGAACACCGCCGTCATCGGCGGCGTCGATCTGGTGATCTCCGTCGGCGGCACCGGCGTCACGCCGCGCGACGTCACGCCCGAGGCCACCACCACCATCCTGGATCGCGAGCTGCTGGGCATCTCCGAGGCGCTGCGCGCATCCGGCCTCTCGGCGGGCATCGTCGACGCCGGGGTTTCCCGAGGCCTGGCCGGAATCTCGGGCAGCACCCTGGTGGTCAACATCGCCGGGTCGCGGGGCGCGGTGCGCGACGGCATGGCGACATTGGGCCCGCTGGCCACTCAGATCATCGGTCAGCTATCCAGCCTGGAGATCTGACCCGTTGCATTCGCCCACGCCGCGCGCCCGCCCAACCGGCAGGTCTGCGGGGCAATCACGGCTGTCATCAACGGTTGACACGTCGGCCCGCCATGCGTTAATGGAGCGTGAACAGCGACGAAGTGCGGAATGTGATCTTCGTCACACTGGAGGCGGGTTGTGAACGACGCCACCCAGCCCACACGTCACGCAGTTAACAAGATTTTCGGTGATTCGATTCCCGATACGACAGGCGACGAGCGGGACGATGCCGCATCCGCCGATGAGGCCGAGCGCGAGCGTTGGTTGCGGGACAATGTCCCGCCGCACCATGCCTGAGCTGTGATTTCCCATATAACGTGGGAAATGCCAGGTCCTGCTGCACTATTGGCCGGCCGCCGCGGTGTGCGGGACTCGAGCCCATCGCTCGGGTCGTAACAGCTCCGCGGCGGCGTGCAGGGACCGCTTCGCGCCAGTGCAGCAAACTTCGTTCAACTCCTGACACGGTGCCCGGCGACAACGCGCTTGCGTTGCCGCGTGGATGCCTCCCCGTTATGTTTCTGCTGTCAACGATGAGCAAAACGTAAGAACACCATGTGGGATTTCTAATTCCGCTCACATGGACGTCTTGCAAGGTGTGTGGTTTAGCGACACAGCCACGTGCCATGGAAACACGGTGAACCCACGGGTGAGCCGTACTACACAGCTAGGGAGAACATGAAGGCATTCAGTCGGGTGCTGGTCGCGTTGGTGGCGGCCATTGCGGCGTTATTCGCGAGCACGGGCACCTCGCACGCAGGTCTCGATAACGAGATCAGTCTGGTCGACGGTCAGGACCGGACCCTGACGATCCAGCAGTGGGACACCTTCCTCAACGGTGTGTTCCCCCTGGACCGCAACCGGCTGACCCGCGAGTGGTTCCACTCCGGTCGGGCCAAGTACATCGTCGCTGGCCCCAGCGCCGACGCGTTCGCAGGCACCCTGGAATTGGGCTACCAGATCGGCTTCCCGTGGTCGCTGGGCGTTGGCATCAACTTCAGCTACACCACTCCGAACATCCTGATCGACGACGGCAACTTCGCCAACGGCTTCGCTCAGGTCATCACCCCGAACCTGTTCCCGGGTGTGTCGATCAGTGCTGACCTGGGCAACGGCCCCGGCATCCAGGAAGTCGCCACCTTCTCGGTCGACGTCAAGGGTGCGGCGGGCACGGTTGCGGTGTCCAACGCGCACGGCACGGTGACCGGTGCGGCCGGCGGTGTGCTGCTGCGTCCGTTCGCCCGACTGATCGCCTCGACCGGCGACAGCGTCACCACCTACGGCGAGCCGTG
>JAVRPF010000167.1:0-4359 GCA_032162385.1 Mycobacterium sp. | reverse complement strand
ACGAGCCCACAATCACGATCGTCATCGACAACGCGACCGCCGAGCGGCTTGCCGTGGACCTATCCAGCATCGACGTTCTGTTCCTGTCGCATTGGCACTGGGACCACTCCGGCGGCATCTCTGCTGTCGTCGCCGCGATTGCCGCGGCGCGTGGCAGTGCCGGTCGCACGCCGCTTGTGGTTGATGTCCACCCAGACCGGCCCGACCAACGCGGCATCCTCACGCCCTTCGGTATGTTCGCGATGCTGCCGCCGGAGCCCACGATTGACGCGATCGAGGCGGCCGGCGGTCGAGTCGTGCACCATGCCGGGGTGCACGAGGTCGGCGGCCTGTTTCTGGCTAGCGGCGACATCCCGCGCCAAACCAGCTACGAGACCGGACTCGAAGGTCACCACACCTGGCGCGGCGACCAAGTGACTCTCGACCCCGAGATTCACGACGAGCGCTTCCTCGCCGCCACGGTGCGCGGCCGGGGAACGACAGTGCTCACCGCCTGCTCGCACGCTGGCATCGTCAACGTTGGTTTCGAAGCGCGACGTCTCCTCCCGGATCAACCAGTCGACCTCCTCCTCGGCGGCTACCACCTCGCCGGCGCAACCGTCGAGGACCGCATCGAGCCGACCGTGCGCGACCTCAAAGAACTCGTCGGCCCTGGCATCGTCGCACCCGGGCACTGCACCGGCTGGCGAGCCGCCGCGGCCCTCGCAAACGCATTCAGTCCACCGGCTGCGCTCCGAGCGTGGTGGGCACCCGCTACGTGCTCAGCGCTTCCTGAACCGGGCAGGCTACAACAGGTCCGAGGCCCCAGCGTCGGTCGAGCAAGGATGACCGTCGGGTTCTCGACCCGCAGGCCGCTCACGCTCACGTTGGGCCGAACGCACACGTCGGCGCTCGTGGGCGCCCGTTGTCCCCGTCCAGCCATTGACGAGCCTCGATTGCCGGACGATGTGGGACACCCGCCCACGGCCACCGATGTCCACCTTGGAGCACGACCGACCACCGACGAGCGCCTACGACACCTGCCTACGCCACCGAAATGTGGCTCTTCTGACGTATCCGTGGGTGGCTGAGTAGCCCATCCGCGGGCGCACCCCGTTCTCTTCCTACGTTTCCGTGCTTCTCGAAGGCTCGGAGCGATAGGGGGAACGGGGTGCGATCAGCAAGGTTATGGGCTGCGCTGCTGGGGCTGGTGGCAGTGGTGGTGGAGGGCGTCGGGTTCGATGAGGACGCCGGGGCGGTGGTGGTGTCGGTTCGTCCTCGGAAAGCGACGAAGCGACGTTGTGGCCGGTGCGGGCGGCGATCGGGCCGCTATGACAACGGGGAGGGGCGACGCCGGTGGCGGGCGTTGGATCTGGGGGTGGTGCAGGCGTTCGTGGAGGCTGAGGCGCCGCGGGTTCGTTGCGTCGATCATGGGGTGGTCGTGGCGCAGGTGCCGTGGGCCCGTCACGGGGCCGGGCATACCCGGGCGTTCGACGATCAGGTTGCCTGGCTGGTGACGCATTGCTCGAAGTCGGCGGTGACCGAGTTGATGCGGGTGGCGTGGCGCACTGTTGGGGCGATCGTCGGGCGGGTGGTGGCCGACTCCCGCCAGGCAGCCGACCCGTTCGATGGGCTCCGCCGGATCGGGATCGACGAGATCAGCCATAAGCGTGGTCACCGTTACCTGACCGTGGTCGTCGACCACGACACCGGCCGGCTCGTGTGGGCCGCTGCCGGTCGCGACAAGGCCACCCTTGGGCAGTTCTTCGATCTGCTCGGCGAGGCGCGATCCGCAGCGATCACCCTGGTCAGTGCTGACGCCGCGGAGTGGATCGCCACCGTCGTCGCCGACCGGTGCCCGAACGCCACCCTGTGCGCGGACGCGTTCCACATGGTCATGTGGGCCACCGACGCCCTCGATGTCGTCCGCCGCGAGACCTGGAACACCGCCCGGCGCGTCGGTCTCGCCGGCACCGCCCGCCAGCTCAAGGGCTGCCGCTACGCGTTGTGGAAGAACCCGGAGAACCTCACCAGCCGCCAAGCCGGCAAGCTCGCCTGGATCGCCCGCCACAACAACCGCCTCTACCGGGCCTATTTGCTGAAGGAGCAGTTCCGTCTCGTGTTCCAGCACCGCGGAGCCGAAGCGATCGCCATGCTCGACGCCTGGCTGTCATGGGCCCGGCGTTGCCGCATCCCCGCCTTCGTCGAACTCGCCCGCCGGATCATCAAGCACCGCTCATCGATCGATGCCACCCTCACCCACGGCCTGTCCAACGCGCTCGTCGAAAGCACGAACACCAAGCTGCGACTCCTCACCCGTATCGCCTACGGGTTCCGCTCCACCGACAACCTCATCGCCCTCTGCCTCCTCGACCGAGGCGGCCACTGCCCACCCCTCCCCGGCCGCACAGCCACGTGACCGACCCACGGATCTGCTCGGAGAGCCAGTTTTGTGGCTCCCCTGACGCTTCCGTGGGTGGGTGAGTAGGGCCATGCGCGGTTGCACCCCGTCTGTTTCTTACGTTTCAGAGCTGTCTGACGGCTTGAAACGGGAGGCAGAACGGGGTGCGGAACACGAGCGTATGGCAGCGGGTCCTTGGACTGGCGCGCGCGGTGGTTGAGGCGGTGGTCCTCGACGAGGACGATGATGCGATCGTCGTGTCGGTGCGGCCCCGCACAGGTGCTCGACGGCGGTGTGGGCGGTGTGGGCGGCGGGCGCCGTGGTTCGATCGGGGCGAAGGTCGACGGCGGTGGCGCGGGCTGGACGTGGGCACGTTGCGGGTGTTCGTGGAGGCGGACGCGCCGAGGGTGAGCTGCCGTGTGCACGGCCCGACGGTGATCCAGGTGCCATGGGCGCGGCACGGGGTCGGTCATACCCGCGACTTCGACGAGACGGTCGCCTGGTTGGCCACCCAGTGCTCGAAGACCGCTGTCGTCGAGTTGATGCGCATTGCGTGGCGAACGGTCGGGGCGATCGTGGCGCGGGTGTCGGCCGATATCGACGCCAGGGTCGACCGTCTCGCCGGGCTGCGGCGCATCGGGATCGACGAGATCTCCTACAAGCGCGGACACCGTTACCTGACCGTGGTGGTCGATCACGACAGCGGGGCGTTGGTGTGGGCTGCGCCGGGCCGCGACGAAGCAACGCTGCGGCAGTTCTTCGATGCTCTCGGCGTCGAGCGGTCCGCCCAGATCACCCATGTCAGCGCTGACGCAGCCGACTGGATCGCCACCGTGGTCGCCGAACGCTGCCCGAACGCGCTGCGTTGCGCGGACGCGTTCCACATCGTCGCCTGGGCGACCGACGCGCTCGACGAGGTACGCCGCCAAGCCTGGAACGAGGCCCGAGGAGCCACCGACCGCCGGCGGGCCGGCAGAGCCAGCGGACAGGCCCGGGCACTGAAACGGGCTCGCTACGCGCTATGGAAGAACCCCGAGAACCTCACCGACAACCAGCGGGAGAAACTGGCATGGATCGCCAGATGCGACCCGCGTCTGCACCGCGCCTATCTGCTCAAAGAAGGGCTACGAATGGCGTTCGTCCTCAAGGGCGAACCCGGCAAAGAAGCTCTCGATCGCTGGACCACCTGGGCGCGACGTTGCCGCATCCCGGCATTCGTCGCCCTTCAACGGCGCATCGTCAAGCACCGCAGCGCCATCGACGCCGCCCTCGAGTCCGGGCTGTCGAACGCACTGATCGAATCGACCAACACAAAGATCCGCCTCATCACCCGCGTCGCCTTCGGCTTCCACGGCCCCGAACCACTGATCGCCCTCGCCATGCTCAGCCTCGGCAGCCACCCACCCCAACTCCCCGGCCGCACATGACCCACGGATCAGTCAGGAGGGCCCTTTTTTTGCCAAGGTGAGGGTCGCGGGTTCGAATCCCGTCGTCCGCTCCACAGAAAGTCGGCGTGACCTGCAGGTTCGTCCCCGATAGCCGGACCGGACCGGGACCGTTGCCCATGGCCTGCTCATGGGTCGCCCATGATGCTCATAGCGTTCGGTCGTGACCGGATCTCTTCGCCAACGCGGCCCGAACAGTTGGGAGCTGCGCGTCTACCTCGGCGTTGACGCCGAGACCGGCAAGCAACGGTGGGCGACCACGACCATGCGGCTCGCGCCGTCATGCCTGCACGCAGTTGGCGGTATTCGCCGACGAGGCCCACTACGCCCGGCTGCGCGCCGGGACCGTCGCTGAGCTGCTCGAGCGCTGGCTGACCCACGCGGCGCCGGCGTGGTCGGCGACCACACTGCGCCAGACGCGCAGCATCGTCGAACTTCAACCGTTGCTCGGCCACATCGCGGTCAACAAGCTGACGACCGTCGACATCGACGACGTCTACCGACACCTGCTGCGTGATGGCCGTCCCGACGGTC
>JAVRPF010000166.1:0-4183 GCA_032162385.1 Mycobacterium sp. | reverse complement strand
ATGAGCACCCAGACCGCGACCCGGCCCCGTATCGACGTCGCCGACCTCGCACGGCGCGCACGGGGCCGCTACCTGTCGCCGATCGCCTCGTTCGTTCTGTTCGTGGTGATGTTCGCCGCCGTCGTCGCCCGTTACGACTTCGCCAGTCCGACCCAGGTCTTCCTGAACCTGTTGGTGGACAACGCCTATCTGATCGTCCTCGCGGTCGGCATGACGTTCGTGATCCTCACGGGCGGCATCGACCTCAGCGTCGGCTCGGTGGTGGCGTTGTCCACCGTCATCGTCGCCACCACCCTGCGCGCCGGCTGGCCCATGCCGCTGGCCATCGTCACCGTGCTGGTGGTGGGCCCGCTGCTCGGTCTGCTGATGGGCCTGGTCATCGAGTACTTCGACGTCCAACCGTTCATCGTCACCCTCGCCGGGATGTTCCTGGCCCGCGGGTTGTGCTACGTGATCAGTGTCGACACGCTGCCGATCAAGGATCCGGTGCTGCGCGAACTCGGGCTGAACTACGTGTACCTGTACGAGGACAAGTTCATTCGATGGACGGTCGTCATCGCGCTCGTGGTCGTCGTGGTCGCCGTCTACGTGCTGCATCAGACCCGGTTCGGAAGGACGGTGTACGCGGTCGGCGGTAACCGGCAGTCGGCACAGCTGATGGGGCTCAACGCTTCCCGGGCGCGGGTGTCGGTGTACGCGATCAGCGGGCTCTGCGCGTCGCTGGCCGGGTTGCTCCTCGCCGTGCAGAAACTCTCCGGCTACAGCCTCAACGGCATCGGTCTGGAACTCGACGCCATCGCCGCAGCGGTGATCGGAGGCGTACTTCTTTCGGGCGGCGTGGGTTTCGTCCTCGGCTCGGTGATCGGCGTGCTGGTGCTGGGTACCATCCAGACGTTCGTCACGGCGGCGAACCTCGACTCCTACTGGACCCGGATCATGACCGGCGTCCTGCTGTTGGTGTTCGTCTTGGTTCAGCGAGTGTTGGTGAGGAAGCCCGGATGACCGACTATGCAGCCCAGCCCGTGACACCGAAACCGGTCATGGCCGACGTCGCGCGACTGGCGGGCGTGAGCCACCAGACCGTCTCGCGGGTGATCAACGGCGCGGCAAGCATTCGGCCTGAGACGAAGGCGCGGGTCGAGCAGGCCATCGAAGAACTCGGGTACCGGCCCAACACCGCAGCGCGTGCCCTGGTGACCAAGCGCTCCGGAATCATCGGGATCGTCGGCACCAACAGCGGGCTACACGGGCCGACGAGCATTCAGCGATCCGTCCAGGAGGCCGCCCGTGCGGCCGGCTACTTCTCCAGCCTGGTACCCCTGGCCGAGGTGACCCCCGAGGAACTCCGCAGCGCCCTGGATCATCTCGCCCGGCAGTCCGTCGAGGCGATCGTGATGATCGCCGCCCAGGAGGATGCACTCGCCGTCGTGCACTCCGCGGATGCCGGAATGCCGCTGATCGTGGTCGAAGGAGATCTGTCGGGGCGGGGACTCAGTGTCGGCGTCGACCAGATCGACGGGGCGCGCCAAGCCACCCAGCACCTCATCGATCTCGGGCATCGTGCCATCCACCACATCGCGGGTCCCATGACGTACACCGAGGCCAAGGGTCGCCGCACCGGTTACGAGGAAGCCATGCGGGCAGCCGGGCTTACTCCCCAGAAGCACTGGGAGGGCGACTGGACTCCCGCCCGCGGCTACGAGATCGGCCTGGAGTTGGCGCGAGAAGGCGGCGCGACTGCGGTATTCGTGGCCAACGACCAGATGGCCATCGGGGTGCTGCACGCGTTCGCCGAGGCGCGACTGCGGGTACCGGACGACATCAGCATCGTCGGATTCGACGACTTCCCCGAAGCCGCGTATCTCAATCCCGCGCTGACGACTGTCCGGCAGGACTTCCAAGCCATCGGTCGGCGCGCCATCGATCTGGTGACGGCCACCCTGGATGGGTCGACGACCAATGTGCCGCTCCTTCCCCCCGAACTGATCATCCGCGACAGCACGGCACAGCATCAGGAGACGCCATGACCGGCGAGAAGTACACCGTGGGTGTCGATTTCGGCACCCTGTCGGGACGCGCACTGGTGGTACGGGTCGACGACGGCCACGAGCTTGCCAGCGCGGAACACCCCTACGAGCACGGCGTGCTCACCGAAGCCCTGCCGGGCGGCGGCGTCCGGTTGCCCAATCAATGGGCGCTGCAGGTGCCCGCGGACTACGTCGACGTGCTGCGCACGGCAGTCCCGCAGGCCGTGGCGAAGGCCGGCATCGACCCGGCGGACGTGATCGGCGCGTCGGCACCGACTTCACCGCCTGCACCATGGTGCCGGTGCGCAGCGACGGAACGCCGCTGTGCGAACTCGAGCAGTTCGCCAACCGGCCGCACGCCTACGCCAAGCTATGGCGGCACCATTCCCCGCAACCCCAGGCCGACCGCATCAATGCCGTTGCCGCCCAACGCGGTGAGTGGTGGCTCCCACGCTACGGCGGCTTGATCTCCAGCGAATGGGAGTTCGCGAAGGCGTTGGAGATGCTGCAGGAGGACCCACGGGTCTACGAGGCGATCGACCGCTGGGTCGAGGGCGCCGACTGGATCGTGTGGCAATTGTCGGGCACTTACGTCCCCACGCCTACGTGTATCGACACATGCCCGAGGTCGGCGGCGTCGTGCACACCCACTCCACCTATGCCACCGCGTGGGCCGCCCGTGGTGAGCCGATACCGTGCGTACTCACCATGATCGCCGACGAGTTCGGCGGCGACGTCCCGGTGGGGCCCTTCGCTCTGATCGGCGACGACTCCATCGGCCGGGGCATCGTCGAGGCGCTGCGGAACAGCAGATCGCCCGCGGTGCTGATGCGCAACCACGGACCGTTCACCATCGGCCCCACCGCGCACGCAGCCGTCAAAGCGGCGGTGATGGTCGAGGACGTAGCCCGCACCGTGCACATCAGCCGCCAGCTCGGCGCAGCACCGTCCATCGACCCGTCCGACGTCGCCGCCTTGTTCGACCGCTACCAGAACGTGTACGGCCAAGCCGGCCAACACTCCAACGCACTGCAGGAGAATCAGCGATGATCGCGTCCCGACTCGTCACCAGCCAGGTGTGGCTGATCACGGGCAGCCAGTCCATGTACGGACAGGACATCCTCGACCAGGTCGCCGACCAGTCCCGCCAGATCGCCGAGCAGCTCGACGGCAGCACGGAGATTCCGGTCGAGGTGCGCTGGCTCCCGGTCGTCACCGACTCCGACGAGATCGCGCGGGTGCTGGCCGAGGCGAACGCCAGACCCGAATGCATCGGCGTGATCGCATGGATGCACACGTTCTCACCCGCCAAGATGTGGATCCGCGGACTCAAGACATTGCGCAAGCCGCTTCTGCATTTCCACACCCAGTTCGCCGTCGAGCTGCCGTGGCACAGCATCGACATGGACTTCATGAATCTGAACCAGGCCGCGCACGGTGACCGCGAATTCGGCTACATCCAGTCCCGACTGTCGACATCACGCAAGACCGTCGCCGGCCACGTCAGCAACCCACACACCCGCCGGCGAATCGGCTCGTGGGTGCGCGCGGCGCTCGGCCATGCCGAAATGTCGACGCTGAAGGTCGCGCGGTTCGGTGACAACATGCGCGGCGTCGCCGTCACCGAGGGCGACAAGGTGGAGGCAGAAGCACACTTCGGGGCATCGATCGACACCTACGGCGTCAACGATCTGGTGGACGTCGTGCAACGGGTCCGGCCCGCCGAGGTCGACAAACTGGTCCGCGAATACGAGCATACCTACGAGATCGCCGCCGAGTTGCTGCCAGGCGGCGACCGGCACGCATCGCTGCGGCATGGTGCCCAGATCGAGCTGGGGCTGCGGAAGTTCCTGCAGGACGGCGGCTTCCACGCGTTCACCACCAACTTCGAGGATCTCGGCGGATTGCGTCAGCTTCCGGGGCTGGCCGTGCAGAGGCTGATGGCCGACGGCTACGGCTTCGGCGGCGAAGGCGACTGGAAGACCTCCTTGCTGCTGCGAACGCTCAAGGTGATGGCACACGAGCTCCCCGGTGGCACCTCGTTCATGGAGGACTACACCTACGACCTGACCGCGGGCAGGGAGCGCATCCTCGGGGCGCACATGCTCGAGGTCTGCCCGACCATCGCGAGCGCCAAGCCGAAGTGCGAGATCCAC
>JAVRPF010000165.1:0-8514 GCA_032162385.1 Mycobacterium sp. | reverse complement strand
GCCACGTTTGCTGCCGGAGCGGGGACACCGGCGCTGTCCTGGCGATTCACTTCAACCATCGCCCCCGACTACGACTTCGCCGGCAACACCCGTCAGCACTGAAGCAGGAACCACAACCATGAGTGATCGGAGCCAATTACCAGTGATTCACTACGATTTCCGCACCACAGGCCTCGTCGTGTTCGACATGCTCGAGGCCTATCGGGAGCCGATCGAGGCGGCGGGTTCGATCGGCCCGACGCAACGGCTGATCCACGCCTGCAGGGCGGTCGGCGTCCCGATCTTCTACGCGCGCGCCGACCATCGCGCGGACGGCGCCGACTTCGCCCGCACCCTGGCCGACACCGACAGCCGGTTCCGACCGTGGGGGCCCGACAATCCCTACCGCACCGTGCCGCCCCACGCGTCCGGCTCGGCCGGGTTGTCGGTAATCGACGAGATCGCACCTCAGCCAGGCGACTACGACGTCCCGAAGCACCGCTGGTCGGCCTTTCACGGCACCCATCTGGAGTTGTCGTTGCGCAGCCGCGACATCGACACGATCCTGCTGGTCGGTGGGTCCGTGCACGTCGGGATCGCCGCGACCGCCTTCGATGCCCGTGACATGGACTTCCAGATCACCGTCGTCCCGGAGTGCTGCCATGGATTCCCCGAGCAGCGCGACTTCTTCATGGAGAAGGTGTTTCCGCGGATGTGCAACGTGCGCGCGCTGGACGACGTCATCGGGGGGCTCACGCCGGCGCGGATCCGGGCGCACGCTTAGCCTCTGGACATGGGGTGTGACGTGGCATACCATGTCTAATGGTATAACCATTGAACACAGAGGGATGTCGAAGGAGAACAGCATGGGCAAGAAAGGCCGCGTATTCGTCCGCGGACTCACCTCGGAAACGTACGGCCTAGGCGACTTCCGGCGCCAGCAGTTGGAGGTGGACCGCGTCAGGGACGACGACTTCGTGGTCGACGACGCCAAGATCGGACATTCGGGGGATAGCGAGCAATCGCGAACCTGGTGGCGGATCGGCCCGGGCGACGAAGACTTCCTGACCCAGACCATCCAGGTCCATTTCGTCGAGCTGCCGCCACAGTCGTCCAACCACGGACACGGTCATCAGAACGAGGCCGCGTTCTACATCCTCGAAGGCAACGGCTACGAGATCCACGACGACCAGCGGTACGAGTGGTCGACCGACGACCTGGTATTCGTCCACACCGACTCGGTGCACCGACACTTCAACCCCAATGACGAGAAGGCCCTCGCCCTGGTGGTCAAGGCGAAGTGCACCTGGATGTTCATGGGTCTGATCCAGCAGGGCCGCAGCGGTCCGGTGGAGAACGAAGAGACGTTCGGTCCACGCGAGGACTGGTCGAAGATCTGGACTCCCGGCGTGTTGGACCGCAAGAAGGTCATCGGCCCGTCCGACACGGTCTGGGAGGACACCCCCCTGGGCCGGGTGCGGATGATCTCCTCGCCGGAGCGCGTCGACGCACGGATCTTCAGCATCGACGCGTTCGAGCTCGAGCTTCCCGCCGGAGGCCGGTCGTGCAAGTACTGGAAGATGGCCGACGAGGTCTACTACGTGCTGGCCGGTGGCGGTTACGCGCTCCAATGGGAGGTCGAGGCCGAGATCGCGGAGAAGTACTACGCGCGGATTGCCCTGGAGCCCAAGCGTTACGACATCAAGCAGGGTGACACGCTGTACGTCCCGCAGAACCACGTGTGCCAGATCTTCGCCGCAGACGGCACACCGCTGAGGCTGTTCAACGCGCAGAACCGGGTGTTCAAGCACCTCGGCTACGACACCGTGCACTACTTCGAGCCGGCCTCCGCATCCATCGAGTCGGTCGCCGAACTGGCTCACACGTCCTGATAGCAAGTCTTTCGGTCCGGCGGCCTGCTGCACGCGGCCGCCGGACCGAAGTACCACCGGCTACCCCAATGTCGCCGATCCACACCCGTATTCGCTTGCTGCGCAACGGATGCCGCCGGTTCGCGGTGTGCCGCCGCCACTGTATTCGGCTGACAGCGGGCCAGTCGCCCTCTCCCCGATCACGTCCCGAAACTATTGGTGTAGGAGACTTCACAGCGGGTGAAAAGCATGATAGAAATCACACGCCAATGGTATTACAATAAGTCCAGGATCTTCTCGATCCGTCCAGCCAGGACCGGTGGTCACAGCCCAGAGACCGGCGCCGCAGCACCGGCGTCCACAGCAAAGATAGGACCCGAGGCACATGACATTTCGACTCGGTCGACTCGCCACCGCCGTCGGCATCACCGTCGCTCTGGTCTCCTGCGGCGCACCCCCGACGGCGCCGGGAACGGGCCCGGGGGCATCGGGCGCCGAGTCCAAGTTCGAGCAGTATGAAGCGCTCAAGGGGCAGGAACGGCGTGACCGTCTTGTCCAGGACGCCAAGGCCGAGGGCGACCTGTCGCTCTACACCTCGATGACCAGTGACGTCGCCTCCGCCGTCGCCAAGAAGTTCACCGACCAGTTCGGAATCAAGATCAATCTCTACCGCGCCGCGTCGGAGACCGTCCTGCAGCGGATCCTGCAGGAGTCCAGCGCCAACCATCCCGCCGCCGACGTCGTGGAAACAGACGCGCTGGAGATGGCCGCGCTTGGCAAGGAAAAGTTGATCGCGCCCTACACCGGCGAGCGCCGCGACTTGGTCGGAAAGGAGGGCCAGTTCGACAACTGGACCGCCAGCCGATACAACCTCTTCGCCCCCAGCTGGAACACCACGAAGGTGCCCGCCGGGGCCCAACCGACCAGTTGGGAAGATCTGGCCGATCCGAAGTGGAACGGCGCGCTGGCCCTGGAACTGTCCGACTACGACTGGTACCTGACGCTCTCCGAGTACTGGCTGCAGCATGGCAAGAGTGCAGCCGAGGTCGACCATCTGTTCGGTGAGATGGCCAACGGGGCCAAGGTGGTCAAGGGGCACACCGTGATGGGTGAACTGCTCTCCGCCGGGCAGTATTCTGTGGCCGCGTCGAACTACAGCTACCTGGTTCAGCGGGCTGCCGACAAGGGTGCGCCGGTCGCCTACCAGCCGTTCGTCCAGCCGGTGATCGCGCGACCCCAGGGTGCCGCGCTGATGAAGAACGCGCCGCACCCCGCTGCGGCACTGCTGTTCGAGGACTGGTTGCTCACCGAGGGGCAGCAGGTGTTCGTAGACCTGGGCCTGACGCCGTCCATCGAGCCCGCGGGCCTCAAGGATCCGCTGCAGGGCTTGGAGGTCATCCCCGTCGACGTCAACAAGTTGTTGAACGAGCAGAAGCAGTGGAGCGACCGCTACAACGCGCTGCTCGAGAACAGCGACAAGGTCGGCTGAACGAAACCGATCCGACCAGCCACTTCCGCGAAGAAACCATCCCCGAGGTGAACAGATGACCACCGAAGCGCCACCACGGCCGTCGACTCCGCAGCCGTCGATCGACCCCAGGTCATGGGAACCCCCCCGCTGGCGGCGTTATCTGCCGACCCCGAAGTTCCTCACGCTCGGCATCGTGACGTTGATCATCGCCTACCTGGCGATCGTGCCGCTGTACTACCTGTTCTGGGGCACGTTCTTCGACCAGGCGGGGTTGACCTTCTCCGGCTTCGAGCGTGCGTACGGCAACGATCAGATCTTCGGTCTCGTCGGGAACTCGCTGTTGTTCGCGGTCGGCGCCGCGGCCGTGTCGCTGGTGCTCGGTACCTCGCTGGCCTACCTCCACGTCCGCACCGACGTGCCGTTCAAGGCGCTCTTCTTCGCCGCGTCGATCATCCCGCTCGTCATTCCGGGGATCCTTTACACGATCGCCTGGATCTTGTTGGGCAGCCCCGACATCGGGTTGATCAACCACTACCTGGAGCCGATCTTCGGACGCGCCGTGATCGACGTCTTCAGCATCTGGGGGATGATCTGGGTCGAAGGGCTCCAGCTGTCCCCGATCGTCTTCCTGCTCATGGTGGCGTCGTTCCGCGCCATGGATCCGTCGCTGGAGGAGTCCGCGTTGATGTCGGGCGCAAGCCGCTGGACGACTTTCCGCAAGGTCACCGTTCCACTTTCGCGGCCCGCGATCATCGCCGCGATCCTGATCATGGTGGTGCGCAGCCTGGAGAGCTTCGAAGTGCCGGCACTGCTGGGGCTGCAGAACGGCATCTACGTGTTCACCAGCCGGATCTACTTCGTGCTTCGCGACTATCCACCGGACCTGTCAGCGGCGGGCGCGCTGGCCATCGGCCTGCTGGTCATCGCCATCATCGGCGTGGTGATCTCGAACTTCGCCGGACGCGCCAGCAAGAACTACCAGACCGTGACCGGCAAGGGATTCCGGCCGCGCCCAATGGAACTCGGTAAGTGGCGCCCCGTCGCAGGCGTCATGATCATCGTGTACTTCCTGCTGACGGTGATCGCGCCACTCCTGGTGCTGTTGTACACCTCGCTGCTGAAGTTCTATGCGCCGCCATCGAAGAACACCTTCTCGACCATGACGCTGGACAACTACCGCCAACTCGCACACATGGCCGATGCGCTCACCGCGCTGAAGAACTCCCTGATCCTCGGCCTTTCGTCGGCGACGCTGGTGATGGCCCTGATGGCCGTGGCCGCGTGGATCGTCGTGCGGTCCCGCATCCGTGGACGAAAAGTCTTGGACGGGTTGGCCTTTCTACCGCTGGTCGTTCCCGGTTTGGTGATGGGCCTGGCGCTGAGTTTCGTGTATTTGCGCAGCCCGATTCCCATCTACGGCACGCTGTTCATTCTGCTCATCTCCTACTGCACCCGGTACCTGCCGTACGGGATGCGCTACGCGGTCACCTCGATGCAGCAGATCTCGAACGAACTCGAGGAGTCGGCGCTGGTGAACGGTGCGAGCTGGTGGCAGACCTTCCGAAGGGTGCTGCTGCCGCTGCTGATGCCCGGCATCGTCGCTGGCTGGATCTACATCCTGGTGGTGTCGTTCCGGGAGCTGTCGAGTTCGATTCTGCTGTACAGCCCCGGTAACGAGGTGTTGTCCATTCTGATCTTCGAGCAGTTCGAGAACGGACAGTTCACCGTGTTGTCCGCGCTGGGTGTCGTCATGGTGCTGACCCTGGTCGTCTTGGTCACCGTCGCCTACAAACTTGGGGCCAAAGTCGGCCTCAAACAAGATTGATGTGAGGGTCTGGAAAGGAACTGCCGACGTGCTAGAAGTCCAGAATTTGGTCAAGACATTCGACGGGGAGCGAAAGAAACGTCGAGGTAGCGAAGAGGGGTCCAGTGGCGACCCGGCGCGGGTCTTCGCCGTCAACGACATCAGCTTCAAGGTCGAACCGGGTGAGCTGTTCACCCTGCTTGGGCCATCGGGCTGCGGCAAGTCCACAACGCTTCGGTCGATCGCAGGCCTGGAGAAGCCGGACTCGGGCGTCGTCTCGGTGGGCGGCAACGTGTTGTTCGCGGCGGGGCCTGCGATCGACAAGCGGGTCAACGTGCCGGCCAACAAGCGTGGCCTTGGCATGGTCTTCCAGTCCTATGCGATCTGGCCGCACATGACGGTGTTCGAGAACGTGGCGTTTCCGTTGCGGGTAAGGCCGCGCAGCCAGCGTCCCGGCAAGAAGGAAATCACCGAACGCGTGCAACGGGTGCTCGAGACGATGGAATTGCTGCAGTACGCCGACCGGCACGCCACCAAACTCTCGGGCGGGCAACAGCAGCGGTTGGCCCTGGCCAGAGCGATAGTGATCGAGCCGTCCATGCTGCTCTTGGACGAGCCGCTGTCGAACTTGGACGCCAAGCTTCGAGAATCGCTGCGTTTCGAGCTCAAGCGTCTGCAACGCGAACTCGGCATCACGTCGATCTACGTGACGCACGACCAGATCGAGGCACTGTCGTTGTCGTCGCACATCGCCGTGCTGCGGGACGGCGAGGTGGTGCAGATGGGCAAGCCGCGCGACATCTATGAGAACCCGCAGAACAAGTTCGTTGCGGAATTCATCGGAACGTCGAACTTCATCGACGGCACCGTCGCGGTGCAGGACGGCGACGAGCACGTGGTGGAGACCCGCGACGGCCGCCTGAGGCTGGAGTCCGGAGCGCACGTGCCAACCGGCACGGAGGTCGTCGTGTCGATCCGTCCGGAGGCGGTGATGCTCACCACCGAGCGGCCGGTCGGCGCGGCGAATGTGTGGGAGGGCAACGTCACCACGCGTGCGTTCCTCGGGGATGCGGTCGACCACGTCGTGACGGTCGGCAAGCGCGACATCCGGGCCCGGTGCCTGCCACATATCTCGCATGCGCCAGGAACGACCGTCTACATGCAGATGGATCCCGCCAAGCTGGCACTCGTTCCGGTCGACTGATCGCGGGGATGCGTGCTCCTGCCGTCCTGAACAACCGCGATTTCAACCTGTACTGGGCAGGTGTCGTCTTCTCGCAGATCGGCACCAGGGGAACGGTTGCGGCCAATCTCTATCACGTGTACCAACTGACCGGCTCGGTCACCCAGACCGGGCTCGTGGGCGCGGCGCAGGCGGTGGCTCTGCTGCTGCTCAGTCCGCTCGGCGGCGTCCTGGCCGATCGCTGGGACCGGCGCCGGCTGCTGCAGTATTCGCAGGCGGTGGCCATGGCGGTCGCGGCGGCCCTGGCGGTGTTGTCGCTCACCGACCACATCACGGCCTGGCAGGTTCTGGTGTCGGTCGTGTTGACCACCGCGGCTGCCACATTCGACCAGCCCGCACGCCAGGCGCTCATACCCGCCCTGGTGCCGCGCGATCAGTTGCCACAGGCATTCGCATTGATCAACCCGTCCCGGGAGATTGCGGTGTTGACCGGGCCGGCACTGGCCGGCGTGCTGATCGGCATCGCCGGGCCGGGCCTGATGTACGCGGTGGATGCGGCCACCTACGCCGTGCTGGTCGTCATCCTGCAGGTGCTGCGCGTCGCGAAGGTCGCCGGCGCGGGGACGCACACCTCGGTGTGGCGCCAACTCGTCGAAGGGGCGGAATTCGTCCGGCGCCGCCGAATCATCTGGATGCTGATGTCGCTGGACTTCTCGGCGACCTTCTTCGGCGCGTACCGGGTGGTCCTGCCCGCGCTGTGCGCCACCGTCTTCGGCGTCGGCCCGCAGGGTTACGGACTGCTGTCCGCCGCGCCGTCGGCGGGCGCGCTGCTGGCGACGTACACGGTCTTTCGCGTGGTCGGCCGGACCAAGCGCCTCGGCCGGGTGCTGCTGGTCTCGACGGTGCTCTACGGCGTGTCGAACATCGCGCTTGCGCAGGCGCACCTGTTTGCGATCGCAGTGCTCGCGGGGTGTTTGATCGGGGCGTTCGATGCAATGACGACCACCATCCGGCACGCCGCGGTGCAACTCGAGACACCCGACGAACTGCGAGGCAGGGTGTCCGCCATCTACCAGATGTGTTCTCGCGGCGGCCCTGCGCTGGGCGACACCCTGATCGGCGCGGTGGCAGGCGTGCTCGGGCCGGTCATGGCGCTGACAGTGGGTGGTGCGTTGGCTGCGGCGTATGCAGGCGTCTTCATCGCCGGACCGAATCCCGTGCGCGAATACGGGGGCGTCGAAGCCCAGGAGGCCGATGCCGGGCCGGCACACGAGTCGGGGGGCGGGTCTTGACATCACCCCCATTGGTAATACCATTAACCCAAACGATCGATGGAGGATGCGCGTGGCCAAGGATGCAATCGTCTCAGATGACTTGGCGAAGAAGTTCGCCACCGAGAAGGACTCGCCATATGTGCGATGGGTCCGAGGTGAAGGCCTCGACATCATCAGTGCCCACTACGTTCCCGATCTGAACACCGTAGAACTGAAGCCATGGGACCGGCGCGGTGGACGGGGTGTCTTCATCAACCACGAGGCATCCCGGACCTCCAACGACTGCTATGTGTGCGAGATCCCGGCGGGCAAGGAGTTGGCACCACAGCGGCAATTGTTCGAGGAGATGATCCTGGTGCTCGCCGGGCGCGGGTCGACGTCGGTGTGGAACGACGCCGGCCAGAAGGTGACCTTCGAGTGGGGGCCCGGCGCGCTGTTCGCGATACCGCTCAACACCTGGCATCAGCACTTCAACGGATCCGGCACGCAGGCGGCCCGCTTCGTGTCGTCGACGAACATGCCTCCGGTGATCAACCTCTACGACGAGGCGGAGTTCGTCTTCAACACCGCCCACGACTTCGCCGGGCGGTTCGCCGGTGAGCCGGACTACTTCGCCCCCAAGGACGAGCAGGACGGGCTGCTGTTGAAGACGAATTTCGTCGCCAATGCCGTCGATCTGCCGTTGGTGTCGGCGAAGGAGCGTGGGGCAGGCGGTGCCCACATCCGCTTCTCCATGGCCAAAGGCTCAATGAACAGCCATATTTCGCAGTTCGCCCCAGCCACCTACAAGAAGGGACACCGGCACGGTCCCGGTGCCCACGTGATCATCCTCACCGGAGAAGGCTTCAGCTTGATGTGGCCAGAGGGCGAGGAACCACGCCGCTACGAATGGAAGCCCGGCACGCTGATCGTGCCCCCCAACATGTGGTTCC
>JAVRPF010000164.1:0-2505 GCA_032162385.1 Mycobacterium sp. | reverse complement strand
CACGTATGACAGGCGCGTCACCCGAAGGTGCGGTGCGTCTTCCCATGGCGCCTCGGTGGTCGCCGCTCCCCCGAGGCTGGCGCGCGATTCCAGCACCAGCGTCTTGGCGCCCGAGCGGGCCAGATACGCCGCCGAGACCAATCCATTGTGGCCGCCGCCGATCACGATCGCGTCATACGAATTCGACATGGGGGGACCTCTCTCACCCGGGCTTCTCGCCCATCCTGACTGACTGTTCAATCTAATCAAGTGTTAGGCTATAGACAAGTAGCACCGCTGCCAGCACGAGGGAGAAACGCAGACGACATGGCCGACCCCGCGCCCGCGACCGAGAACAACGAGGCCCGCCGTACCGAGATGCTGCGCGCCGCAGCCGAGCTGATCTGCGAGCGCGGCTTCGGCGAGACGCGCATCGCCGACGTGGCGAAGCGTGCGGGAGTGAGCTCGGCTCTGGTCATCTACTACTTCGGCACCAGGGACCGGCTGCTGGTCGACGCGCTGCGCCACTCGGAGGAGTCGTTCTACGAGGCCGCCGAGAAGATGCTCGCCGAGGTCACCTCGCTGCGCGAGCGACTGTCGCTGCTGATCAAGTGGACGTGTGTTCCCCAGGCGGACAACGAGATTCCCGGCGCGTGGGGATTGTGGTTCGACCTGTGGGCCCAAGCCTTCCGGCATGACGAGGTGAAGGCGGGCAGGGTCGAACTCGATGCCCGTTGGCGCCGGATGATCGTGGACGCCATCAAGTCGGCGGAAGCGTCCGACGAACTCGACGTCGAGGTCGACGCTCGGTTGTTCGCGCTGGAGTTCAGCGCGCTGCTCGACGGCCTGTCGATACAGGTGGCGCTGGCCGATCCCGAAGTCGACTCCGACGTGGCCTACAAGATCGCGATGCGGTTCGCCGAACGCGAACTCAACCTTCCATCGACGACGAAACGACGAGCGCGTTCTCGACCACGGGGTCGGTGACCGGCTGCGCACTGCTGCGGTGCAGCACTCGCACCGCGTCGTGTGTGCAGACACAAGTGACGGCCGCACCCGGCTGATGGGCCACCGAGCCCGGCCCCGACGTGTTGGGCACCTCGACGATCAACGCGGACGGAGCGCCGACGTCGACGTGTACCTGGGTGTATGAGCCGAGGTAGACCACTGCGGACACCGTGCCGCCGATCGCGTTGTGCCCGTTGCCCACCGGTGTACCCGCGTCCTGCAACGTGATCCGCTCCGGCCTGATCACGATGGCCGCGGGACCCGTGCGCGCTGACTCGTCGACCACCGCGGCGAGCCGCGTATCCAGCACCGCGGCGAGCCGCGTATCCAGCACCGCGCCGAGGCGGGTGTCCATCGCCGAACACACCGCCGACGATCCGGACAGTTCGAGCACGTCGGCGTCGAAGATGTTGGCCGCCCCCAGGAAACCGGCCACGAACGTGGTGGCAGGCGCCGAGTAGATCTCCTGCGGAGGGCCGACCTGTTCGACGCGGCCCTCGGCGAGCACGGCGATCCGGTCGCTCATGGTGAGCGCTTCCTCCTGATCGTGGGTCACGTAGACGAACGTGATGCCCACCTCGCGTTGGACGGCGCGCAGTTCGAGCTGTAACTGCTTGCGCAGCTTGGCATCCAACGCACCGAGCGGTTCGTCGAGCAGCAACACGCGCGGCCGCAGCACCAGGGCCCTGGCCAGCGCGACCCGCTGCTGCTGGCCGCCCGACAGTTGAGCCGGGCGGCGCTTGGCGAACTTGCCCATCTGCACCAGGTCGAGCGCCTCACCAACCCGGCGCTTGGTGTCGTCCCGCGACGTCTTCTGATACCTCAGTCCGAACGCGACGTTGTCCCAGACCGTCATGAACGGAAACAGCGCATAGGTCTGGAAGACGGTGTTCACCGGGCGGCGGTGCGGCGGATCGCCCGCGACGTCACGGCCGTCGAGTTCGATGCGTCCGGAGTCCGGCTTCTCGAACCCGGCGATCATGCGCAGCGTGGTCGTCTTCCCGCATCCCGATGCGCCAAGCAGCGAGTAGAACTGCCCAGCGGGGATGTCGAGGTCGATGCCCGTCACCGCGGGCACCCCGTCGAAGGACTTGACCAGCTCGACCAGCCGGATCTCCCCGCCGGTCACGGGCGGCCGTTCAGTTCGCCACCGCTGTCGCGAAGCGGGCGAAGTTCGCAGCGAACCGGTCGACGTCGTCGCGGTGGTGCTGTACGGACAACAGCCATTGCTCCACCTTCCCCCATGGCGGCAGGAATACCCCACCATTGTGCTGCACTAGCCAGTGCAGGTGGCCCAATCTGGCGTCGATCTGCAGGAAGTCGCGGAACTCGCGCACCCTGTCCCGCCGGAACGTCACGCAGCCCTTGGCGCCGATCGAGACGACGTGCCAGTCGTATCCGTGTTCGGCGATGACGCCTTCCAGCGCGGCGCGAAGGCGGGCGCCGTTGGCGTCGAGTCGGCGGTAGGACTCGGGGGTGAGCACCTCGGCCAGGGTGGCCCGGGTGGCCGCCATCGCC
>JAVRPF010000163.1:0-4399 GCA_032162385.1 Mycobacterium sp. | reverse complement strand
CGCGGCAACTTACCGGTGGCGAGCAGCAGGCCTGCGCCGATCTGAACGGCGCCGTTGACCCGCGCCACGGTTTCGGCGTTCGTCGGGACGTTGGGGCCAACGGGACCGGGCAGCTTGGCCAGACCTTCGAGTGTGGGGCGCGCCGCGTCGGCCGCCGGCTTGGGGCTCCGCAACGCCTCCACGCCCCGCCCGACGAAGGTCGCGGCCAGCATGGGACGGGCGATTCGTCTGATCAACATGGCGGTGGGATTCCCCAGCCAACGGGGCCACAAACCTCAATGCGAGGCGTAACGAAGCAGCGTGAGAGCGGGCCGGAACGACGTTGCGGGGACGTCGTGAACCGAGAAGCTGAGCCCTTTGTGACTGCCCGCTACTGCGTTCAGTAGTTGTTGCAGGTGCCTGCGACTTGGAAGATTAGCCCAGTGTATTGAGCAAGTGCCGGGACGCCCTGAGCTTGCTGAACCATCGTCCGACGGCCCGCTGGTGGCGATGCGACGAGTTGTTGCAGCCACGCGTTCGCTACCGGGTTGGAGGACACCTGGTTGGCCGCATCCGGATTTTCGGCGTTCAGAGCCGCCATTACCTGCGGATAGGTGCACGTCGAATTGATGATCGGGCTCACATCCGGTACTGCGGAGGCGATCCCGACACCAGTGGTCAGCGCAAACGCCAAACCACAAGACCCCGCAACCAGTTTCGTCATCAATCGCATTCTCGTCTACCTTCCGATACCTCAGCCGACCCGCACAAATACATTCAGCGGAATGCTGAATGTCGTCGATGATTCAACGCTACCAGTGTTACCAGCCCCGAAAGGAATATCAGCAGCTTAATTACACTAGCTAAGGGCGTAATCGGCGGCGTAGCCGACGGCGTTACAGTCGGCCATCAATCGGGTCGCCCCACCAGCAGGAGTTGGCTTAGCCGGGTGGTGGTGGCCACGCCGTCGTCGTAGCCGCCGTCACCGCCCAGGGAGTTCATCACCGCAAGCGTGTACCGCTGACCGGGCCCCGCAAAACCGACCGAGTTCACCACCCAGCCGCCTTGCTCCAGCGACCAGCCGTCCTTGTTGCCCGGCGCCATCGCCGGACCTGAGCCCCACACGCCCCACTGTTGATTGGGCGCGACGTGCTGCAACTGGTCGACGATGCCGGCGGTGTCGGCCGGGTCGAGGTGGGTCAGCGTGTAGTTGATCAAACGGTCGAGGTCAGCGGCCGTGGACTTCTGAAATCCCCAGTAGGGGAAGGTGCTGCTGAACCCGCGTTGCGGTTGCAGATCGGTCATTCCGTACCGCGGGAAGTCGGCGTTGTAGGCCTGGTGATCGGTGCCTCCGTGGCGGGCCCACAAAGCGTCGGCGGCGTCGTCATCCGACGAGTGCAACATCGCGGCCATCAGGCTCCGGTCGGAGTCGGTGAGCGCCACCGCGCCGGCGCGCTGCCGGGTCAGCAGGTCGACGACCATGGCCAGCTTGATGGTCGACGCGGTCCAGACGAGGTCGCTCGCGTGCGAATTGCGGTAAGCTGCACCGGTTTTGCGATCCCGCAGCACGTATCCGACCGAACCGGGGCGGGTGGCCAGGTAGGCGTCGGCGGCAGCGACGCGAGTCTGCAAGTCGCAGTCCGACGCCGTCGGTCCGGGTGAGCAGTCCGCCGTCGCGGTCGGCATCGGGGGTGCTCCGGCGGCCAAGCCGACGGCGACCAGCGCGGCGACGACGAAGGAGCATCTCACCGCACCAGCTTCGCACTACGCTGGACGTCCCAGACATCCGAGGAGGTCGGCGTGACTCTCGTCGCGGGAATCGATTCGTCCACCCAGTCCTGCAAGGTCGTGGTCTGCGACGCCGAGACCGGTGAGACGGTGCGCTCGGGATCGGAGCCGCACCCAGGGGGCACCGAGATCGACCCCGTGCGGTGGTGGTCGGCCCTGCAGGCCGCCATCGCCGGCGCCGGTGGCCTCGACGACGTGGCGGCCATCTCCGTCGGTGCCCAGCAGCACGGCATGATCTGCCTCGACGCGTCGGGCTCGGTGGTGCGGGACGCCCTGCTGTGGAACGACACACGGTCGAGCGGGGCGGCGGCTGACCTGGTCACCGAACTCGGCGGGCCGGGCGAATGGGCGAAGCGGGTCGGGGTGGTGCCGGTCGCGTCGATCACCGCCGCCAAGCTCCGCTGGCTGGCCGACACCGAATCCAGGAACGCCGACGCGACGGCCGCGGTGTGCCTGCCGCACGACTGGCTCACCTGGCGGCTGGCGCGGGCCACCGACATCGCCGACCTGCGCACCGACCGCAGCGACGCCAGCGGGACCGGGTACTTCGCCGCGGACGGCGATGAATACCATCCGGACCTGCTCATGCTCGCCCTGCGCGGTCGCAACCCCCACCTGCCGACGGTCCTCGGACCGAACCAGGCGGCGGGGGAGACCGCCGGCGGAGCGGTCCTCGGCCCTGGCGCAGGAGACAACGCCGCTGCGGCGCTGGGCATCGGCGCCGGGCCGGGGGACTGCGTCGTGTCACTGGGCACCTCCGGCGTGGTGAGCGCGGTGGGCGACGCCGCACCGCACGACGCGTCGGGTTTGGTCGCCGGGTTCGCCGACGCGACCGGGAGGCAGCTACCCCTGGTCTGCACGCTCAACGGTGCTCCGGTGCTGGCCGCCGTCGCCACCATGCTTGGGGTGGACTTCGACGAACTCGACGGGCTCGCGCTGTCAGCGCCCGCCGGTGCCGAAGGGCTCGCGCTGGTGCCCTACTTCGATGGCGAACGCTCGCCCAACCTGCCCGATGCCACCGGAGCGCTGCACGGTGTGACGACGCGAAACCTGCTGCCCGCCAACGTCGCCCGAGCCGCAGTCGAGGGTCTGCTCAGTTCGATGGCCTACTGCATCGACCGGATCACCGAGCAGGGTGTGAACGTTGAACGCGTGATCCTGGTTGGTGGCGGCGCGCGCTCGGAGGCGATCCGGCGCATCGCCCCGGCCATCCTGGGCATGCCCGTGCACGTGCCGACACCTGCGGAGTACGTCGCGCTCGGCGCGGCCCGGCAGGCGGCGTGGACGCTGTCCGGGGCCGACGCGCCGCCCTCGTGGTCGTTCGGGGTGACGGCGTCCTACACGGGCGAACCGACACCCGAGGTGATCGAGCGCTATCGCAGCGTCCAGACATTGACCCAGGGGCAGTGAAACTCCGGCAGCACAGTTGTGACGAGTTCTTAACGCGGAACGTGACGGAGGTCATTGCGATCGTCCAAAAGTTAGGTGATCCTTACCTCACTAGTTCGACGATCACCCTGGGAGCGCCTGGATGGCAAACCTCGATTTCGCATATGACCTGACGCTCGACGAGGCCCGGCGCCGTACCGCGGTGCTGGCCGCGATCGGCGACGACTGGGACCCGGTCGCGGTCCTCGCCGAAGAGGAGAAGGCGTACGACATGTTGTACGCCGACCTCGATGACGAGCAGCAACGCATCTACGACGAACTGGTCGCTGCCGGGGTGCTGCCCGATCGATTGGTCAGCCGTGTTGCCGATTGACCCGACCGCCGACCGCGCGCGGCGGGCCTGGCTGGAGTGCCCCCGTTGTTGGCCCGGCCGAGGATGCGATGACTGCGCGACTGAGCGCAACTGCGACGCACACTGGCAGTACCTGTTGAGCAACCAGGGCACGGTCGTGCACCTGCAGTGCCCGGGCTGCGGCCACCTATGGTCGACGGACACCCGCAAGCGTGACCAACGGCGAACAGACGCCGCCTGACACTTACCGCCTCACTCGCCCGCGGCGGGCCGCGGCCAACTCGGCCGCGGCAGCGGTCCCGGCGGTGGCCGTAGCCGGTCCAGCACCGCGCGCAGCGGGGGCCAGGAAGCGCGACCGGTCCGGGTGACCGCGTAGGCGGTGAGGACCACCGCCGGGTCCGACAGCGGAACCACCTTCACGCCGCTGCCGGTGGGCCTGCCGACCGGCAGCAGCCCCACCCCGTACTCGGCGACGATCAGGTCTTCGACCAGTTCCAGGCTGTCGATCTGGTGCGCGATGCGCGGCGCGAACCCGGCGAGCGCACCCAACGTGCGGACAGCGTCTTCATCGGCGGTGTTGCGGGAGTTCACGATCCAACTGTGGGTGGAGTACGCGGACACGTCCGGTGGCCGGTCGGGTTCGTCGGCGGGAACGCCAAGGCCCCACGGGATGGACCACAACGGGACGGTTTCGAGCAGCGGTCCGGGTGCCGCCGGCGCCAGGTTGTAGTCGTAGGTCAGGGCAAGGTCGAGATCGTCCTCGGTCAGCAGCGCGAACGCCTCGATCGGCTCGTACTCGCTGATCACGACCTCCACGTCGGGATGACGTCGGGCCAGGTCGGCGAGGATGGGCAGCAACGAGACCCGGATACCGGTGGCGAACCCGCCGAC
>JAVRPF010000162.1:0-5934 GCA_032162385.1 Mycobacterium sp. | reverse complement strand
GCCCGCGTCTGCTGGGCAAGCCGCTTCAGCGGCCGCACCGCGAACGCGGCCAGCAGCCAGCCGGCGACCGCGGCCGCGCCGATCGCGAACAAACAGATGATGATCACCCGCCGGTGCAGGTTGTAGGTGTCGGCGATGGTGAAGTCGTAGGTGGCGCCGACGGCCACCGACATCGGTTCCGGCACCCGGATCTCGACGGTGCGCACCCGGTATCGCACCCCGTTGACGTAGGTGTCGGCGTAGCCGGGCGACAACTCGGGCAGGATCACGTTCGAGTTCGACGTCACGTCACCGTCCTTACGCACGGTGATGACCGCGTCCTGGTCGTTGGGCGACTTCGGGATCTCGTCGAGACCTCGCGGCAGGAACGGGATCGCGAAACCGGCTGCCTCGTCGAGGCGGCGGTCGAGGCGCTCCTTGCGGTCGCTGGTGATGCCGACCCAGACGATGGTGCCGACGACGCCGACCACGATCGCCGCCGCGATGGCAGTGGCGAACGCGACGCGGGTCCGGAGCGACGGGGTGCGCCGGAAGATCCGCGACAGGCGGTTCATCTGATCACTGCGTCAGGAGGACGAAACCCACCCCGCGCACGGTGTGCAACAGGCGGGGCGCACCGTTCGCCTCGAGCTTGCGGCGCAGGTATCCGATGAACACGTCCACCACGTTGGTGTCGGCCGCGAAGTCGTAACCCCAGACCAGCTCCAACAGTTGCGCCCGAGACAGCACCGCGGTCTTGTGCTCGGCGAGCACGGCGAGCAGGTCGAACTCGCGCTTGGTCAGGTCGACGTCGACGCCGTTGACGCGGGCGCGCCTGCCCGGGATGTCGACCTCCAGCGGGCCCACCGCGATGGTCTCCGACGAGAACGTGGCGGTGGCGCCGCGTCGGCGCAGCAATGCCTTGATCCGCGCCACCAACTCGGCCAGCACGAACGGCTTGACCAGATAGTCGTCGGCGCCCGCCTCTAGGCCGGCGACGCGGTCGTCGACCGAGCTGCGCGCCGAGAGCACGCACACCGGTACGTCGTTGTCCATCGCGCGCAGTGCGGTCACCACGCTTACGCCGTCGAGCACCGGCATGTTGATGTCGAGCACGATCGCGTCGGGCCGCGTCTCGGTGGCGCTGCGCAGCGCTTCGGCCCCGTCCACGGCCGTCGTGACGTCGAATCCGGACAGCCGGAGCCCACGCTCCAACGACGCGAGCACGTCGGGATCGTCGTCCACCACGAGCACCCGGGGTGACGCGCCTCCGCTGTCCATAGGGTCATCTTGCCCGATGACCCTCCCCAGGCGTGTTAGGCGCGTGACGGGACCACGACGCGGCCTACGACAGTTCGCGCCGCCGCACCGCCGATCGTTACCCGACCAGTGCTAACTTCATCAATCGTGCATCCCAACGGTCCCCACCTGATCGTCCAACCCGACGATGGCCTTGGGCCGGTCCGAGAATTCATCGAATCCGCGCAGAAGTCGCTTCTGGTCAAGCAGTTCACCTTCACGTCGGAAGACCTGATCGCCGCCGTCATCGGCCGCCGGAACGCAGGCGTCGACGTGCGGGTGATGCTCAACGCGGCGCGCTCCGGCGGGGACCGGGCCAATGACGAGACCTACCAGCGGTTCCGGGCCGCCGGGATCGACGTGCAGTGGACCAACCCCAAGTTCTATGTCTCGCACGAAAAGTCGATCGTGGTCGACGAGAAGGCGGCCCTGGTCGCGACGTTCAACCTCTGCGAGAAGTACTTCACCCTTACCCGCGACTACGGCGTGATCACCCACGACTCCCGAAACGTGGCCCAGATCGTCGAGGTGTTCGAGGCCGACTGGAGCCACGGCGATTGGGAGCCGTCGGACAGCCACGGCCTGTCGTGGAGCAACTCCAACTCACGACTGCACATGGCCCAGTTCATCGACACCGCCACCCACCGCCTCGACATCCAGCACCCCAAGTACGTCGACGCGGTGATCCTCGACCGCATCGCGGACGCCGCGCAGCGGGGGGTCAAGGTGCACGTGCTCTGCGGCGGAAAGCACGGCATCAGTGACTGGGACGTGCTCGACACCTTCGCTTCGCTGCGCACTTTGCGCCGGTTCGGCGTCAAGGTGCACAAGCAGAAGAACCTCAGGGTGCACGCCAAGCTGCTTATCGTCGACGACGAGCGGGCCCTGGTCGGTTCGATGAACATCGACCGCAGTGCCTTCGACCTGCGGCGCGAACTGGGTATCACGGTCACCGACCCGGCCGTGATCGCGCGCCTGCGGGCCGTCTTCGACGAGGACTGGCGGCTCTCGCACCAGTACGACCCGCCCGACCCGCTCGATCCGGCCCAGCATCACGAGGACGACTTCCCGCACGACCCCGAACTCATCCATGAGTGAGGCCACGGCCACGAAGTCCGACGACGTCTCCCTGGTCCAATTGGCGTGGACGTTCAACCACATCGCGCTGGCATCGTTCGGCGGTGGGTTGTCCGCGTGGTCGCGCGAGATAATCGTCGTCGAGAAGAAATGGATGGGCGAGGAAGAGTTCCTGTCGGCCATGACCATGTGCCGGATCCTGCCGGGCGCCAACCAGGTCAACATGGCCGTCTTCACTGGCACCAAGATGCGCGGGATGCCAGGGGCGGTCGCATCCGTCGTCGGGTTGTGTTTCACGCCGCTGGTGATCGTCTTGTTCATGGCGTGGCTCTACTTCCAGTTCAAGGAAGTGCCCGCGGTGAAGGGGGTGTTGCACGGGGCGTCCGCGGCGGCCGTGGCGCTCACGTTGGCGATGGTGGTCAAGACCGGTCAGAAGTGCCTGACCGGTGTGATCCCGGTGGCGCTGTTCGGGCTCGCGTTCGTGCTCAACGGCGTGCTTCGTTGGCCGTTGTTGGGAGTTCTTGGCATCGTCGCGCCGCTCGCCCTCATCTGGGCCTGGCCTAGGGGGCGCCGGGACGAGGCCAGGGCGTGAGCACCTATGTCCAGCTGATCGTGTTGTTCGGCTCGCTGTCGTTGATGTCGATCGGTGGCGGCAACGCCGTGTTGCCCGAGATGCACCTGAAGGCGGTGCGCGGTGAGCACTGGCTGAACGACGGCCAGTTCGCCGACCTCTTCTCGATCTCGCAGACGGCGCCGGGGCCGAGCATCCTGATCGTCGGCATGATCGGTTACGCCGCCGGGTTGCCGGTCGGCGGTGTGGCGGGCGGCATCGTCGGTGGGGTGGTCGCCACCGCCGCCATGGTGATCCCCGCCGCGTCGCTGGTCTACGGGATCACGCTGTTCTGGCAGAAGGCCGAGCAGTCGAAGTGGCGGATCGCCGTCGAGAAGGGCTTCGCGCCGCTGACCGTCGGTCTGATCCTGGCCTCGTCGCTGGTGATGAGCCGGGCCGCCGACCACGACTGGAAGGCGTACGCGCTGACCGGGGTGTGCACGCTCATCTTCGTGCGCACCAAGATCAACCCGCTGATCATCGTCGCGATCGCCGGGGTGATCGGCTACTTCGGCGTCGTCTAGTTGCGATTTCGGCGTGATCAGTCGCGCTCATCGCAACCCAACACGCCGAAATCGCAAGGGGACACGCGAGGAACTGAATTGACCTCATCCATTGTTGAGGTTTTACGGTGATGACATGAACATGGAGATGGCCGCGCGGCACACGCTGCGCCTACAGGTGAAGGCCCGTGGGGGTGACCTGCGCGCGCTGGCCAACCGCATCCTGCTGAAGCGGATCTGGCGGTTCTCGGCGCGACACCACCGCCGACTGGGCGGATTCGTCGCGGTCAGCGTGGTGGGGGCGCTGCTGGCCGTGTCCACTCCGGTTCTGGCGGGTCGCGTGGTCGACGCGATCGTGCACGGCGGCCAACCGTCCACGGTCGTGGTCATCGCATCGATCATCGCCGTCGTGGCGTTGGCCGAGGCCGCGGTCGGGATGCTGACCCGCTGGCTGTCGTCCAACATCGGCGAGGGCCTGATACTCGACCTGCGGACTGCGGTGTTCGACCACGTCCAGCGGATGCCGGTGGCGTTCTTCACCAGAACCCGCACCGGCGCACTGGTCAGCCGCCTCGGCAACGACGTCATCGGCGCCCAGCGCGCCTTCTCCGACACGCTGTCCGGAGTGGTGTCCAACCTGGTCACGCTGGCGCTGACGCTGACCGTGATGCTGAGCATCTCGTGGCAGATCACCGCGCTGTCCCTGGTGTTGACCCCGCTGTTCCTGCTGCCCGCCCGCCGCATCGGTCGCACCATGGCGACGCTGAGTCGCGAGAGCGCGATCTACAACGCCACCATGAACACCCAGATGACCGAACGCTTCTCGGCGCCCGGCGCGACCCTGGTCAAGCTGTTCGGCAATCCGGTCCGGGAGTCCGACGAGTTCGCAGCGCGCGCGGACCGCGTCCGGGACATCGGGGTGCGCACCTCGATGCTGCAGGCCACCTTCATGAACTCGCTGACCCTGATGTCGGCCCTCGCACTGGCGCTGGTATACGGCCTTGGCGGGGTGCTGGCCATCGGCGGACAACTGCGGGCGGGTGCGATCGTCTCGTTGGCTCTGCTCCTGACCCGGCTCTATGCACCGCTGACGGGGTTGGCCAACGCGCACGTCGAGATCGCCAGTGCGCTGGTCAGTTTCGAGCGCGTGTTCGAGGTGCTGGACCTGACTCCGCTGATCCGTGAGCGGCCCGGCGCGGTGCCGGTTCCCGGTCAACAAGAGGGGGTTCCGGTGGCCGTCGAGTTCGACGACGTCCGCTTCGGCTACCCGTCGGGCGACAAGGTGTCGCTGGCCTCGCTGGAGGAGGTGGCGGTGCTCGACGACCGCGGTGGTGATGAAGTGCTGCACGGCATTTCGTTCACCGCGCTGCCGGGGCAGATGGTGGCATTGGTGGGCTCGTCGGGCGCGGGCAAGTCGACCATCGCCTCGTTGGTGGCCCGCCTGTACGACGTCGACTCCGGCTCGGTCCGGCTGTCCGGCGCCGACGTGCGCGATGTGACGTTCGCGTCGTTGAAGGAAACCGTCGGCGTCGTCACCCAGGACGGTCACCTGTTCCACGAGTCGATCCGGTCGAACCTGACCTTGGCGGCTCCCGACGCCGACGACGATCAGTTGTGGGAAGCGTTGCGCCGTGCCAGGTTGGCCGACGTCGTGGCGGACATGCCCGACGGGCTGGACACCGTCGTCGGCGAGCGCGGCTATCGGCTGTCGGGCGGTCAGCGGCAGCGCCTGACCATCGCGCGCCTGCTGTTGGGGTCGTCCCGGGTGGTGGTGCTCGACGAGGCGACGGCGTCGCTGGACTCTGAGTCGGAGGCCGCCGTCCAGCAGGCGTTGACGGAGGCGCTGGCCGGCCGCACGTCGATCGTCATCGCTCACCGACTGTCGACGATCCGCGCCGCCGACCAGATCCTGGTGGTCGAGGACGGCCGGATCGTGGAGCGTGGCACCCACGCGCAGCTGCTCGCCCGCCGCGGGCGGTACGCCGAGCTGTACGAGACCCAGTTCCGCGACGACACGACCGGCCAGAAGGTCGTCGCGTGACGATGCGTTATTCGGTTGTCCGGCGTGGGAACCTTGAAGTAGGGGATTGATCCGGCGACGAAGCGCCGATGTCATAGGTGTGAGATAGACAAGAGTTGATGGGTGAATCGATGCGCGCTCGGGAACCGGGGCTTCGCTCCGAGCCGGCCATTGCGCCGCCGCCGCGCCGGATCAGATCGTCGTCGGACATCGTTCGACTGCTGCCCTACCTGAAGCCCTACCGGGTGCGATGGACCGCGATGCTCGTCGCGGCACTCCTCAGCCTTGCCGCCACCGTGACGATCCCGCTGATGACCATGGCCGTGATCGACGGGCCCGTCCGCCAACAGAATCAGCAGCAGCTGTGGGTACTCGGTACCGCCGCCACGGCAGTCCTGGTGTCGGAGGCCGTGCTCTGGTTCATCCGCCGCTGGCTGGTGGCCCGC
>JAVRPF010000161.1:0-2623 GCA_032162385.1 Mycobacterium sp. | reverse complement strand
CCGAACTCCGCGAGATCGCCTCCGCTGCAGAAGGACTCGCCGTTGCCGGTGAGCACCATCCGTGTCACGGACGGGTCTAGCCGGGCGACCTCGAGCGCCTCGAGCACTGCCGCCCGCGCGTCAGTGGAGAACGCGTTGTGGCGTCTCGGTCGATTGAACCGCACCCGCAGCACGTCGCCGTCCCGTTCGGCCTGAACGGGATCGGGGATCTCGGGCATGGTCGCAGGACCCCGTTCGGCCAGCCACCAGGCGAATTCCGGTCCGGACTGCAACGTCGAGTAGGCCAACGACTCGGTGACGACCCCGGCGAAGGCAGGCGCCGCGACGTCCACGGAGCGCAGCACGTCGTCGCACACCGCTGCCGCCTGCGGCCACCGCTCGCATCGACCGGTGAGCTCGGCCAGTGCGTGCAGAATCGATGGGACGGTCACGGAGCGGCGGTCGTCGCACTCCCGCTCGGTCAACGTGAAAGTCGCTTCGTCGGAGGGCGATTCGACGGCGACGACGATACCGCCCGCGAGCTCGACGACGTGCGGGGTCATCGGTCAGCCGACCGGTTGGGAGTACTTCTCGATCAGGGTCTGCTTGAAGAGCTTGCCGGTGTCGGTGCGCGGAAGTTCCGCCTCGAACGAGATCGATCGCGGACACTTGTAGTGCGCCAGCCGATCCCGTAGCCACAGCAGTAGTTCGTCGGCGAACGCGTCGGTGGCGTCGGCGGGGTCGACGGTCTGCACCACGCCCTTCACGCTCTGACCCATCTCGTCATGGGGGACGCCGAACACCGCTGCGTCCATCACCTTCGGATGCGTGATGAGCGTGTTCTCCGCCTCCTGCGGATAGATGTTCACGCCGCCGGAGATGATCATGTGGTGACGCCGGTCCGTCAGATAGAGGTAGCCCTCTTCATCGAGATACCCGATATCGCCGACGGTTTTCCAGCCGTGCGTATCGCGTGACTTGGCGGTCTTCTCCGCATCGTTGAGGTACTCGAAGTCGAAGCCGCCCTCGAAGTAGATCTCCCCCGCCTGGTTCGGGGGCAGTTCATTGCCGTCCTCGTCGAGGATGTGTAGCGCGCCCATCATCGGCTTGCCGACCGACCCGGGGTGTGCCAGCCAGTCCTCAGCGAGAATCAGCGTCGACCCGATCGCCTCGGAGGACGCGTAGTACTCGTCGACGATCGGCCCCCACCAGTCCATCATCTGCTTCTTGATCTCGACCGGGCACGGCGCCGCGGCGTGCATCACGCGTTTGAGGCTCGACAGGTCGTACGAACTCCGCACAGCCTCCGACAGTTTCAACATCCGGGTGAACATCACGGGGACGAACTGGCCATGGGTGACACGGTGGCGCTGGATGGCATCGAGGCAGCCTTCGGCGTCGAACTTCTCCATCACCACGGTGGTGATGCCTGCGCTCTGGATCGTCATCGACCACACCGACGGCGCGGTGTGATAGAGCGGGGCGGGGCTGATATAGACGGCCTCGGGATCCAACCAGAAGCCGACCAAACCCGACATCATGCCCGGCACTTCGGCCGGCGGCAGGTGCGAGAGTTCGCGCCTGATGCCCTTCGGGCGCCCGGTGGTGCCCGACGAGTACTGGAGTAGGTCACCTTCGACCTCATCGTCGATCGGCGTTTCGGGTTGACCCGCAACACATTCCGGGTAGCGATGCCAGCCGTCCAGATCGTCGTCGGCGATGATTCGCAAGTCAGGCTGTGCGTGCTCGCCGAGGCCCTCAAGGGTCTTTCGCAGTGCCGCCGAGCCGGCGACGGCCTTGGCGCTGCTGTTGTCGATGATGTAGGCCGCCTCGGCCGCGGTCAGGTGGGTGTTGATCGGGACGTAGTACAGACCGCACCGGCGCGCCGCCCACGCGACGGCGTGGAAGTGCTCATTGTTCTCCATCAGGATGGCGACGGCATCGCCCTCCCGCAGACCGTGCTGGCGGAAGAAGTGGGCGAGGCGGTTGGCGCGCGCCTCCAACTCGGCGAAGGTCAGCAACGTCCCCGACGGATGCAAGATGACGGCGGGCTTGTCGGGATTGGCGACGGCATGCTCGCGAATCTGCATGAGCCAGACTTTACGACCCCGGAACTTGACGGGTGTCAAGAGATCACAAAACGCAGGTCGGCCCCCCGTTTGCGACCTACCATGGCAACGCCGGGGAGCGGGGGGCGAGGTGTACCTATGACCACTGCCGTCCCGTCGGATGTTCTCACGTTCCTGTTCACCGATATCGAGGGTTCAACGCGGCGGTGGGAGGCCGACGCGGATGCGATGCGGGCGGCGCTCGAGACCCACAACCGCCTACTACGTGACACGGTCGAGGCTCATGGCGGCCAGGTTTTCAACTACACCGGCGACGGCATGTGCGCGGTGTTCACCTCCCCGCGCCCAGCGGTCGATGCCGCGGTGGCAGCGCAACGTGCTCTGGAGCTGCCGGTGCGGATGGGGATCGCGACCGGCGAAGCCGAACTGCGCGGAGGCGACTACTTCGGCACCGTGCTCAACCGCACCGCGCGGGTGATGGCGGCGGGACACGGCGGCCAGATCCTGCTCGACGGCGCCACCACCGGCCTGCTCACCGGCGTCGAACTGGCGGAACTGGGCTCCCGACGACTGCG
>JAVRPF010000160.1:0-10147 GCA_032162385.1 Mycobacterium sp. | reverse complement strand
TGGCCGCGGCCGACGAGAACGAGCAGAACCAGTCCAGCGGTTGACCTTTCGTGGCTTCGTGCAGGTACCACGCGCCGTACACCTTGGGCGCCCAGTCCCGCTCGACTAGCTCGTCGGTGATGTTGCCGAGCGTGGCGTCCTCGACCACGGCCGCCGCGTGCAGCACGCCGCGCAGCGGAAGTCCCGTTGCGGTCGCGACCGCCACGAGCCGCTCCGCGGTCCCGCTCTCGGCGATGTCACCGAGTGACACCTCGACCTCGGTGCCGCGTTCCCGGATGCGCTCGATGGCTTGCAGCGCATCGGGTTTGGGACCGGACCGACCGTTGAGGATGATCCGGCCGCAGCCTGCCGACGCCATCTTGTCGGCAAGGAAGAGCCCGAGCCCACCGAGACCGCCGGTGATGACGTACGCGCCGTCGGCCCGGAAGGCCGGCACCTGGTCAGGCGGCTGCACAACCCTGTGCTTGCCGGTGTGCGGGACGTCGAGCACCAGCTTGCCCGTGTGCTCGGCGGCACCCATCACCCGAATGGCGGTCGCACCGTCGCTGAGCGGGTGGTGCGTCGTTTCCGGCAGCGGCAGCACGCCGTCCGCGATCTGCTGATAGATCGTCTCGAGCAGACGCCGCAGCTTGCCGGGGTTGGTGATCGTCAGCAGCGCCAGGTCGACGGCGTAGAACGAGAGGTTGCGGCGGAACGGGAAGAGTCCCATCTTGGTGTCGCCGTAGATGTCCCGCTTGCCGATCTCAACGAACCGACCACCGAAGCTCAGCAGTTCCAGACCCGCACGCTGGGCGGCGCCGGGCAGCGAGTTGAGCACGACGTCGACGCCGTACCCGTCGGTGTCCCGGCGGATCGCCTCCGCGAACTCGGTGCTGCGCGAATCGTAGACGTGCTTGATTCCCATGGTGCGCAGCAGTTCTCGGCGATCGGGGCTGCCCGCGGTTGCGAAGATCTCGGCACCCGCTGCCCGGGCGATGGCGATGGCCGCCTGACCAACGCCGCCGGTGGCCGAGTGAATCAACACCTTGTCGCCTGCTTCGATCCTGGCCAGGTCGTGCAGGCCGTACCAGGCGGTGGCGTGCGCGCTGGGCACCGCCGCCGCCCGCTCCTCGGGCACCCCTTCCGGAATCTTGACCGCGAGGGCGGCATCGCAGGTGACGAACGTGCACCACGCACCGTTGGCGGAGATCCCGGCGACCCGGTCACCGACATGGTGCTCGGTGACGCCGACGCCCACCGCGGTGACCGCACCGGCGAAGTCGGCACCGAGCTGGGGCAACCGGCCCTCGAAACTCGGGTACCGACCGAACGCCACCAGAACGTCGGCGAAGTTCAGGTTCGACGCCGTGACCGACACCTCGATCTGACCCGGTCCAGGCGGCACGCGGTCGTAGGCGGCCAGCTCGACCGACTGAAGGTCGCCGGGCGTGCGGATCTGCAGACGCATGCCGTCCCGCTCGGGCTCGACCACGACGGAACGCCGCTCGTCGGGCTGCAGCGGGCTCAGGTTGAGCCGGGCCGTGTACCAAGCGCCGTCCCGCCAGGCGGTTTCGTCCTCATCGGAACCGGCCAGCAGCTGCGTGGCAACCTGCTCCACACCCGTGGCGTCGTCGACGTCGATCTGGGTGGCAGCCAATCCGGGATGCTCCATGCCGATCACCCGCGTCAACCCGCGCAGCCCGCCCTGCTCCAGGTTGGCAACGTCACCCGCACGCACGGTCTGGGCGTCCCGCGTCACCAGGAACAGCCGCGGCGGCTCGCCAACGATGTCTGGCATCTCGCGGACGATGCGCACCAGGTGGCGCACCAGGTCTCCACCCTTGCGCGGGGACTGTGCATCCGACGCGCCGTCCCGTGGCGCCGTGACGACCACTACGCCACTGAACGGGGCGGCGGTGAGCTGCGTCCGCAGTCGCTCGGCGTTGGACTCGTGATCGGCGCGCTGCGGCCAGACCATCGTTGCGACCTGAGCCTCCTTGAGCTTCAGCGCTTCGGCCAACTCGGTCGCGAGCATGTCGGACCCGTCCGACGCGCTGACCACCAGCCACGAACCCGCCTCGACGGCGTCCTCGGGAATCTCCTGTCGCCTCCAGTCGATGGTCAGCAGCCGCTCGTTGAGAGTGCGGTCACGCTGGCCCGACTCGGAAACACCGGTACCGAGGCGCAGGCCGGTGACCGAGAGCAGAACCGCGCCGTGCTCGTCGAGCACCTCGATGTCGGCCTCGACCGCCGCCGCGCTGGCGCTGGCCAACCGCACGTAGCAGTAGTGGGCGTTGCGGGTCGATGCGTGCGCGCGCAGACGTCGCACGCCCAACGGCAGCATCAGCGTTCCGCTGACGTCGGCATGCAGATCGGGGTGCGCACCGACCGCCTGGAAGCAGGCGTCCAAGAGCGCGGGATGCACGCCGTAGGCGCCTTGCTGGGATCGGATCGAACCGGGCAATGCCACCTCGGCCAGCACGGATCCACCAGGTCCCTCGGTGGTGTGCGCGGTCGTCAGACCGGTGAACGCGGGGCCGTACTGGATGCCCCTTGCGTCGTACCAGTCCCGCATCTCGGCCCCGTCCAGTTCCACCGGGTGGGCGGCCAGCAGGTCGGACATTTGGTACGCGGCCGGTTCGTCCTCGACGTCGACCGCACTGAGTACCGCCGTGGCCCTTCGGGTTTCCTCACCGTCGCGGTGGGTCTGCACCTGGAACTCGGCGACACCGGCAGTTGTGAGGGACGCGACGGCCGACACCGGCGTCTCCTCTTCGAGCAAGAGCATCTCCTCGAAGGCAATGTCCCGAGCCTCGGACGCCTCGCCGAGGACTGCGCGGGCCGCGGCCAACGCCATCTCACAGTAGGCGGCGCCGGGTAGCGCGGCGACGCTGTGCACCTGGTGGTCGCCCAACCACGGCTGCGCGTTCGTGCCGACGTCGGACTGCCACACGTGGCGTTCGGGTACCTCGGGCAACCGGACGTGCGCACCCAACAGCGGATGAACCGCCAGCGTGGAACCGCCCTGCTCCTGTCCGTCGCGAGTCAGGATCAGGTGGGGATGGGTCCAGGTCGGCAACGGCGCGTCCACCAGCGCCCCGTCGGGCCACAGCACGGCGAAGTCGATTGCGGCGCCTGCACTGTGCACGTCCGCCACGAACCCGCGCAGCCCGTTCGGCTGGTCCTGTTCACGGCGCATGCTTGCAAGTGCCGCCAGTCGGATGTCGAGGCTTCGGGCGTTCTGGTCGATGGCGTGGGTGAGCAGCGGGTGGGGCGAGAGTTCGCCGAAAACCCGGAATCCGTCTTCCAGCGCCGCCTGCACGGCCGCGCCGAACCGGACCGCGTGCCGCAGGTTGTCCACCCAGTAGTACGCGTCGAAATCCGCCGGATCGCGTGGGTCGTAGAGCGTTGCCGAGTAGTACGGGACCGTCGGTTCCATCGGCGAGATGTCCTCGAGCACCTCGGCCAACTCGTCGAGAATCGGATCGACCTGAGGTGAGTGCGATGCGACGTCGACCGCCACCTCGCGCGCCATCACCCCGCGCGCCTCCCATTCCGCGACAAGGGCGCCAACCGACTCCTTGGCCCCGCCGACGACGGCCGACTGCGGCGACGCGACCACGGAGAGCACGACGTCGCTGACTCCCCGCGCGGCCAGCTCCGAAAGCACCTGCTGTGCAGGCAACTCGACCGACGCCATCGCGCCCGAACCCGCGATCTTCGCCATCAGCTTGGACCGCCGGCAGATCACCTTGACGCCGTCGGCCAGCGACAGCGCACCCGCGACCACGGCGGCTGCCACCTCACCCATCGAATGACCGATGACGGCTCCCGGCGTCACGCCGTAGGACGTCATCGTGGCGGCAAGCGCGACCTGAACCGCGAACACGGTGGGCTGCACCCGATCGATCCCGGTGACCGTCTCCGGAGACGACATCGCCTCGGTGACCGAGAATCCCGACTCGCCTGCGATCAACGGTTCGAGCTCTGCGACGGTCTCGGCAAAGCGCGGTTCAGCGGCAAGCAGACCTGCGCCCATCGCGGCCCACTGCGAGCCCTGCCCGGAGAACACCCACACCGGGCCGTGCTCACCCTGGGCGACCGCAGGCTCGACAGGCACTTCGCCCTCGGCCAGCTCTCGCAAGGCGGTGACCAACTCGGTGTGGTCGCCGGCCAACGCCACGGTCCGCACCGGTCGGTGCGCACGCCGACGCGCCAATGTGTACGCCAGATCCGACAACTCCGCCGCGGAGTCGTCGTCGGCACGATTCTGCACCCAGTCGGCCAGTCGCCCCGCCGTCCGGTGCAACTCCTCGACCGAGGTGGCGGACAGCGGAAACAGCGTCCGCCCCGCCAGCCGGCCTCCGGTGCCGCCGGAGTGCTCAACCGTGCGCGGTGCCTGCTGGACCGGCGCCTGCTCGAGAATCGCGTGCACGTTCGTGCCCGACAGCCCGTACGACGACACCGCCGCACGCCGCGGATGGTGACCGTTGGTCGGCCATGGCGTCGGCTCTTCCGGCACGAAGAGATTCGTCTGAATGCGGGCCATCTCTTCGGGCATCGCCGTGAAGTGCAGGTTCTGCGGCACCGTCGCGTGCTGCAGCGCGAGAATGGCCTTCATCAGCCCGACCGCACCGGATGCGGACTGACTGTGCCCGAAGTTGGTCTTCGCCGAGCCAAGTGCGCACCGCCCCGTGGTCCCGTACACGTGCGCGAGGCTCGCGAACTCGATCGGATCACCGACGGGCGTTCCGGTGCCATGGGCCTCGACCATGCCGATGGTCGTGGGATCCACGCCACCGGCCGCCAGGGCCGCCTGGTACACCGCAACCTGCGCGTCGCGAGACGGTGTAGCGATGTTGACCGTGTGCCCGTCCTGGTTCGCTGCCGTGCCGCGCACGACGGCGAGGACGCGGTCCCCGTCGGCCAGCGCATCCGGTAGCCGCTTGAGTAGCAACACCACCGACGCCTCGCCGGAGACGAAGCCATCGGCGTTTACGTCGAACGCGTGGCAACGCCCCGTCGGCGACAACATGCCCTGTGCCGATCCCGAGGACATCTTGCGGGGTTCGAGCATGATCGAGACACCACCCGCCAGGGCAAGGTCGCTTTCGCCGTCGTGCAGGCTGCGGCACGCCATGTGCACCGCGAGCAGGCTGGACGAGCACGCCGAGTCGACCGTGTAAGCGGGACCGTGGACACCCAGGTGATACGCGATTCGTCCAGAAGCCATGCTGAAGTTGTTGCCAGTGAACCCGTAGGGGCCGTCGATGACGCCCACATCCGCGGAGAGCAATTCGTAGTCGCATCCGGTCAATCCCATGAACACGCCGGCCAGGGACTGGGCCACCGTCCCCGGGTCGATGCCGGCATGTTCCACGGCCTCCCAAGCGGTTTCGAGCAGCAGTCGGTGCTGCGGATCGATCGCGGTCGCCTCGCGCTCGTTGATGCTGAAGAACTCGGCGTCGAAGCCGGCGATGTCGTCGATGAACGCGCCCCACTTGGAGACGGAACGTCCGGGCACACCGGGTTCCGGGTCGTAGTACTCCTCGGCGTCCCATCGATCCAGCGGCACCTTCGTGACGGTGTCGTCACCCCGCAGCAGCGCCTCCCATAGGGCTGCCGGCGAGTCGATGCCTCCCGGCAGGCGGCATGCCATGCCGATCACGGCGACTGGGGACACCGGTGTGTCTGCCACGTATTTCAACCTCTTCCACGAACGTACTCAAGGCCCCGACCGGGCAAAAAGTGCAAAAAAACTTAATTTGGCTAAGCCGCGGCAGTGCGGCCACTCGCCCTCCCTGTTTCCTGTCGACAGTCGCAAATATGAGTCGGAGCCTAACGGCCGCACAGGACTGAAGTGCGGTTGTTCGGGCAAATCCCCAACTGTCTTCTCACCTCCAACATTGTTCGGCGGGAAGATTACACCGACAGCTACCAGTTCGTCTTGTCCAACGAAAACAGGCCGATATGCAGGGGAAACACAGAAAATTAACGCCGCCGATCAATTCTGGCGACGAGAGCAGGTTGCTCTTACGTTTTCGCCGGAGGCAACGTTAGCAAACTCTAGCTTGCTGAACTCCGAGTTTCCGTTGTGTGTCTCGGCAAACATCGAAAAGAAACATACCCCATGGTCGAATTCCAGCCCCAGATAACCGTTAGTGCAGGGCAATGGACGTTTGGGTCAACATTGACGGGCCGGGAATCAGACGCCGTCCGTCAACCATGGCGACGTGTTGGGTTCGACTTCTTCCGGCGTCGCGGATTGCCTGTGCAATAACGATCGGCATAACGGAGTGGCCTGGAGCCAGTCACCCTGGCAACGTTGCGGCCCTGGCCGCGAACCCATCTGGTGCCGCCGCACCCCCTTGAACCAGTCTGTCGACGAGATTGGCTGTCCCGCAGGCACTTCACGCGGACAACAGATGTTGTCTGCGCTCAGTTCAGATCCGCGCAAGGTTCAGGATGTGGCGACATCCGGGCCGCGGTGGCGCTAGCCGGTCGCGATGGCGCGCTCGGCGAACGGCGAACCGAACTCGGTTACCGGAGCGAAACCGTGCTTGCGCGACAGCGCCACCCCCCGGCGAATGAGGGCTGCGGTCGCCACGAATCCGGCCTGATCGCCGACCACCAGAGGGGTCAGCAGCCGGTTGTGCACGAACCCGAACGCCAAGCCGGTGGCCGGATCGGCCCACCCCAGCGAGCCACCAAGACCGACGTGCCCGAACCCGGGCAGGATCCCCAGCAGCGGCACGCCGTGGTAGCCGAGGTTGAACGACAGCGGCATGAAGATGCTGCCGTCGGGGTGCAGGCTGGGCGGGCTGGTGAGTCCGGCGACGAGTTCGGCTGACAGGAACTGCCTGCCGTCGATGGTGCCGCCGTTGGCGATGGCGCCGTACATGCGGGCCAGCGCCCGCGCGGTGGCCACGCCGTTGGCCGCGGGCTGCTCCGTATCCAAAAGCGGGATGTCGCCCTGCACGGTGGCCTTCATGCCAGGGAAGTACATCGAGCCGAAACCGCTCGAGAACTTCCATGCGGCCAGGTGTGGCGCGACCAGGTTGAAGATCGGATTCTGCAACCGGCTCTGCGGCCCGATGATCTGGGCGGGCTGCGTCGGCGCGCCGACGGGGGGCCGACCGAGGTGGAAACCGTCGGTGTCGAGCGGCTCCGCGAGTTCGGTACGGAACAACTCCCGCATACCGCGCCCGGTGACGGCGCGCGCCAGGCCCGCCAGCAGCCAGCCGTAGGTCAGAGCGTGATAAGCGGGTCTCCCTCGCAGCCAGCCCATCGGGGCGGCCGCGAGCCGCTCCTCCATCAGGAGGTGGTCCATCAGGTCGGCCTTGGTGGCCCGATTCAGCTGCGACAACCCGGCCCGGTGCCGCATCAGATCGCGGACGGTGACTGTCGACTTGCCGTTGGCGCCGAACGCAGGCCAGTATTCGGCCACCGCGACGTCGTAGTCGACAAGGCCACGGTCGGCGAGCCGGTGGATGACGGTCGAGGCCATCCCCTTGGTCGCGGAGAACACCATGGTCCCGGTGTCAGCGTTCCAGTGCGTGGTACCGCGGCGGTCCGCCCAACCGGTCCACACGTCGACGACCGGAACGCCGTCGAGGTAGACGGCCAGTGCGCCGCCGCCGAACCTACGTCCGGGAAACAGCTGGGAGAAGGCGCGCACGGCGCAGCCGAAATTGGCGTCGGCGGCGCCTTGGACGCCGTGCGGGAGCGCAACGCTGGGCTCCCGAGCTGAAGCAGCGGTCACAATCTAATCAATTTACCTGTAACCGCGGCTAATTTGCCAACCGTTACGGATCTGTTAACTCAGCTCGACTCGGCGGCGTCGAGGATCTCCTGCGCAGCAAGCGCCGGAGTCAGTTCGCCGTCCCTCACCCGACGCTCGACATCGGCACGGATCCGGCGTACGTCGGGGTGCGAAAGGACGCGGTCCAGTACGGTGTCGCGGACCATCGACCACATCCAATCGACTTGCTGCGTGCGTCGTTTCGCGTCGAACTCACCGGCATCGGTGAGCACCTGGCGATGGTTGAGCACGGTGTCCCACAGTTCGGCCAGGCCCTCGCCGTGCAGCGCGCTCATCGTGAGAACTGGTGGACGCCACAGTGTTTCGCGGGGATAGATGAGGCGGATCGCCCCCGACAGCTCCCGCGCGGCGGCCTTCGCCTCGACCGCGTGCGCGCCATCGGCCTTGTTGACCACCACGATATCGGCCAATTCCAGCACGCCCTTCTTGATCCCCTGGAGCTGGTCGCCTGTGCGGGCCAGCGTCAGGAACACGAAGGTGTCGACCATGTTGGCAACCGTCACCTCGGACTGGCCCACGCCCACCGTCTCCACCAGGATGACGTCGTAGCCCGCCGCCTCCAGCAAAACGATGGTCTCGCGAGTGGCTCTGGCGACGCCGCCAAGCGTGCCCGAAGTCGGCGACGGTCGGATGTAGGCGTCGGGGTGCACCGCCAGCCGCGCCATCCGGGTCTTGTCGCCAAGGATCGAGCCGCCCGTCCTGGTGGACGACGGGTCGACGGCCAGTACCGCGACCCGGTGACCCCGGTCGATCAGGTACATGCCGAGCGCTTCGATGGTCATGGACTTGCCGACGCCCGGCACCCCGGTGATGCCGACGTGCAGTGCCGTTGGTCGGCCTCCGGCCTCCGGCGCACCGCCGGTTCCTGGCATCAGCTCCAACAGCAGTCGCTGCGCCTGATCGCGGTGATCGGCCCTTGTCGACTCGACCAGCGTGATGGCCCTCGGGAGCGCGGCGCGGTCGCCGTTGCGGACGGCCGCCGCGAGCTCGGCTTCGAAGGACGGCTCCATCTAGGCGAGGTCGTAGCCGAGGCGCTCGGCCAACTTCTCCAGCAGGCCGATCGCGGCGTCGGCGATCACCGTCCCTGGCGGGAAGATCGCCGTCGCACCGGCGGCGTACAACTCGTCGAAGTCGCCGGGCGGGATCACGCCGCCGACCACGACCATGATGTCGGGCCGTCCCGCCTCGGCAAGCGCGTCCCGCAGCGCGGGGACCAAGGTCAGGTGGCCGGCCGCCAGGGATGACACCCCGACGACGTGCACGTCGTTGTCGGCCGCCTGACGGGCGACCTCGTCGGGCGTGGAGAACAACGAACCCACGTCGACGTCGAAGCCGATGTCGGCGAAGGCGGTAGCGATCACCTTCTGACCGCGGTCGTGGCCGTCCTGCCCCATCTTGGCGACCAGGATGCGGGGCCTGCGGCCGTCGGCTTCGGCGAACTTCTCGACCAGTTCGGTTGCAGCACCGAGGTTACTGACCTTCCCCACCTCATCCCGGTAGACGCCGGCGATGGTGCGGATCTCGGCCTGATGACGTCCCCACACCTTTTCGAGCGCATCGGAGATCTCCCCGACGGTTGCCTTGGCCCGCGCGGCGTCGATGGCCAGCGCGAGCAGGTTGCCTTCGCCTTCCGAGCCGCCCCGGCGGCGACCATCGGCTTCGGCAGCCCTGGTCAGTTCGGCGAGCGCGGCCTCGACCGCCGCGGGATCGCGGTCGGCACGCAACTGCTCGAGCTTGGCGATCTGCTCGGCACGGACGCGGCTGTTCTCGACCTTGAGAACCTCGATCTCGTGGTCCTCGTCGACCTGGTACTTGTTGATGCCGATCACCGTCTGCGCACCCGAGTCGATGCGGGCCTGCGTGCGCGCCGCCGCCTCCTCGATGCGCAGCTTCGGGATGCCGTCGTCGATCGCCTGCGCCATGCCGCCGTGCTCCTCGACCTCACGAAAGTGCGCCCGGACCTTCTCGGCGAGCTGATGGGTCAGCCACTCCACGTAGTAGGAGCCGCCCCACGGGTCTATCGGCCGGGTCGTGCCGGATTCCTGCTGCAGCAGCAGCTGGGTGTTGCGCGCGATGCGGGCCGAGAAGTCGGTGGGCAGGGCGAGGGCTTCGTCGAGGGCGTTGGTGTGCAACGACTGCGTGTGGCCTTGGGTGGCGGCCATCGCCTCGATACAGGTTCTCGCGACGTTGTTGAACGGATCCTGCGCGGTCAGCGACCATCCCGACGTCTGCGAGTGCGTGCGCAGGGACAGCGACTTCTCGCTCTTGGGATTGAACTGCGCGACGAGCTCGCTCCACAGCAGCCGGCCCGCCCGCAGCTTGGCCACCTCCATGAAGAAGTTCATC
>JAVRPF010000159.1:0-2683 GCA_032162385.1 Mycobacterium sp. | reverse complement strand
GCGTCGGCGACCGTGACCCGGGTGATCCGCCCCGCGGCGGCGTCCCGGTGAGCGGCGACGACGGTCGTGTGCAGGAGGATTTCGACGCCGGCGTCCTCGCAGACGGTGTCGAGGGTGCGTTTGACCGCCTCGGGGTCCACAGTGACGTACACGGCGTTGGCCTTGATCGGCTCGGAGACCGCGCCCTCGACACGCAGCCCCGCAAGGACGCGTTCGGCGACGCCGAAAACCACTTGTTCGGGCTGCTCGGTGCAGCTGTAGAGACCGCAATAGGTGGTGACGTTCCGTAGCGTGGCAGCGCCGCCCAAGCAGGGCCCGCGTTCCAGCAGGGCCGTGCGGGCCCCGGCCAGGCTGGCACCGACCGCGGCGCCGACCCCAGCGGCGCCGCCACCGACCACGATGACGTCGTAGTTCTCGCTCATATTTTTTCCTTTGCAAGAGTGCCGGCATCGAGGCCGGGTCCCGAGCGCGGCGGCGCGGCCATGGTTGCTGTCAGTCGCCCAGGCGGCGAAGTCGCGATTCCTGTCATGCCTTCGACGGTACGGTTGTTCTGCAGAGCAGTCGCTACAATTCTTCTGTGAAGAACAAACCGCAGTACGGCATCGACTCAGTTGACCATGCGCTGCACCTGGCCACGGCCCTGCAGCAGGAGGGCCCGCTGCGGGTCAGCGAGGCGGCCGAACGTCTCGGTGTCGCTCGGTCCACCGCGCACCGGCTCCTCGCGATGCTGGTCTACCGGGACTTCGCCGAGCAGGGCGCAGACCGCCGCTACCGGCCCGGCCCGGTACTGCGCCTACCGGCGCGCCCCGAGCCGGTAGCCGAGCTGCGCCACGCAGCAATGCCCCACCTGCGGACGCTGATGGAGCAGTCCGGCGAGACAGCAAATCTGGTCATCGTCGTCGATGTCCAGGCTCGCTTCGTCGCCACAGTCGAGTGCACACACGTCCTGCGGGTCGGCGACCGGGAAGGACGCACCCTGCCCGCCCATCTCTCCTCCGCCGGACGGGCGGTCCTCGCCACCCGCTCAGACGCCGAGGTCACGGCCCTCTACGCGAACCCTGACTCACCTGTCGCCGACGTGCCAGCCCTATTGCGCGAGCTGCACCGCGTCCGGCGCAGGGGCTTCGCCGTCAACAACCAGAGCACCGAGGCCGGGCTGACCGCCATCGGCTGCGCCCTACGCGGCGCCGCCGCGACGGTCACTGCCGGGCTCTCCATCGCCATGCCAACCGCCCGCTACCGCCGCGACCGACTCGCCGGCTGGACCGACAACCTCGTCACCGCCGCCGCCCGCATCCAACACGACCTCGCGGCGCAATCAGCCGAACAGGACCCGTCCAGCCACGGCAAGTGACCAAAACCTGAGGCAACTCAGCAGACCCGCCAAACCGGCGGCGCCGGTGCGGGTGGTTGATCCCGCCGTCCCGGAGAAGCTACTACCGCCACATCCGCCAACCTGCGGAATCCCTTTGTTTCTCGATCATTCTCGGTTGGTTGCGGTCGTCAGATACGGGTACTTTCGGTTGCCGCGTGGCCCCAGGGTGACCCCGATTCGCAGCATCTCAAGATCACGTTCGGCCGCGCGATGATCTTAGTTCGACGCGCCCTGCCCGGCGACAGTTCGCGTGCGGTATTGAAGATCGAGCGGGTCGGATGTTGCGAGTCTTAGACCATGATCAACGCGAGGTATCCGGCTGATACGTGCGGCGGTTGCCGGATGCGGCGATCAGCACCACTGCGCGCCCTCGCTCAGCGGATGGTTGCCCGCCGCCGATGGGCAGGCCGTCGCACACTACCGGCCGCCGGCTGCGTAGCACCACGTTTGCAGACACCATCCTCGCCTGGCCAGGTCGGCTTGTGCCCATCTCGTGTTTCCTGACGCTTAACCAAATATCCGACTGTGTGTTGGTTTGCGGGTCTTAGGTTCCTTTTCAGCCAATACGGAGAGGGAAGCATGGACACGTCAGTCGCAATCCGAGCTCGCCGGATCACGAAGTGCTTTGGCGACGTCGTTGCACTCGATGGCGTCGATCTGGACGTGGCGCAGGGACAGATCCACGGGTTGGTCGGACCCAACGGTGCAGGGAAGACGACGTTGCTCGGCCTGCTGCTCGGTCTGGCAGTCGCCGACAGCGGGAGCCTTGAGATCCTGGGTGCGCCGGTCGGGCGGGCGCTGGCCCCTCCCGATGGTGTCGCGGGTTTCGTCGACGGGCCTGGCCTCTACCCCTCGCTGACGGCCAGGCAGAACCTCGCCGCGCTGGCCGCGCTACGCGGCCTTGACCGGCGAAGCGCGGGCATCGACGACACGCTCAATGAGGTCGGACTCACCGATGTGGCCAACGACCGGGTCCGCGGCTTCTCCCTCGGCATGCGCCAGCGCCTCGGGCTGGCCGCCGCGCTGCTCACCACGCCCCGGGTGCTGGTGCTCGACGAACCGTCCAACGGCCTCGATCCGGCCGGCACGAAGCATGTGCACAGCGTCCTCACCCGGCTCGCGACCGACGGAACCACAGTTGTGCTCTCGAGCCATCGCATGGACGACATCGAGGCACTGTGCTCCGAGGTCACCATCGTCGCAACCGGACGGGTGGTCTTCTCCGGACCGCTCGGAAAGCTGGCAACCGAGAACAGCGAACTCGAGTACCGGCTAATCACCTCCGACCCACCGGCCGCCCGCCGACTG
>JAVRPF010000158.1:0-19663 GCA_032162385.1 Mycobacterium sp. | reverse complement strand
TCCTCGATGGCCTGCTGGATCTGCACCTTCGGGTCGGCGTACTCGTCGACCTTGGAGCTGAACAGCGCCATGAGGTACTTCCACGCCTTGACGAACGGGTTGGCCATGGGAACGTTTCCGCCTTCGTATCGTTACTGCGTCTGCCGGGGACGGTCTGGTGTGCTTTCCGCTACTGCCAACTTATCGGTTTCCCGCAACTGACCACACCCCTGCGGACGATTTCCGGGTTCGCGGGCACTGGTGCCGGCCCCAGGGGCCCCTGAGAAAGCTAGGCCACCGCCATCGTGACGACCTGCGGGATGACCACCTTGGTCGTGACGTCGATGTTCGTCGTACCGGCAGCGCCCGACTTCGCCGGGACCCGCTCGTGGCGGGCGAGTTCTTCACCGGCCTCGGACAGCACCCGCGACAGCGGAACCTCGAGGGCGCCGCAGATGGCGCTCAGCAGCTCGCTGGACGCCTCCTTGCGCCCGCGCTCGACCTCGGACAGATATCCGAGGCTGACCCTGGCGTCGTCGGACACCTCCCGCAGCGTGCGACCCTGCTCGGTCCGCGCCTGACGCAGCACGTCGCCGATCACTTCGCGTAGCAGTGCCGTCATCGTGCTCTCCTTCGTCCGCCGGTCACTAACAGCAGAACGCCCGCACACTTACAAATGGTTCCCGGTCACCGACACGGATCAGGTGGCGGCCCGGCCACGGCCATCCCTGCGTGCCGAAACGACGTACTCGACGCCCGTGACCACGGTCAACACGATCGCGGCCCACATGAAAACCCACGCTCCGGTCAACCAGGCGCCGGACAGCGGCAGCACGAAAAGGCCGATCGCCACCGCCTGCACCAGCGTCTTGAGCTTGCCGCCGCGGCTGGCAGGGATGACGCCGCGCCGCAGCACGGCGAAACGCAAAATCGTGACGCCGATCTCACGTACCAGGATGAGAATGGTCACCCACCACGGCAGATCGTCGAGCAGCGACAGCCCGATCAACGCCGCACCGATCAGCGCCTTGTCGGCGATCGGATCGGCGAGCTTGCCGAATTCGGTGACCAGATCGAAGCTACGGGCCAGCGCACCGTCGACCCGGTCGGTGATCACTGCGGCCGCGAATATGACGAACGCGATTATCCGCCAACGTGTTTCGTGACCATCGCCGGCGAACAGGGCCAGCAGGAACACGGGCACCATGGCCATGCGCACACCGGTCAGCACATTGGCGACGTTCGCGACACTGGCGCGCGGAATCACCGGATCGGTATCAGGCGGGCCAGGCACCGGATCAGAATATCCGTTGCGGCAGCCGATATTCTCACAGCTGTGAATGCAGCGCCCCAGACGGACGGGCTGGTCGTCCGCCGGGCCCGCACCTCCGACGTCCCCGGCATCAAGGCGCTCGTCGACGTCTACGCCGGCAAGATCCTGCTGGAGAAGAACCTCGTCACCCTCTACGAGTCCGTCCAGGAGTTCTGGATCGCCGAGCTCGATGACGAGGTGGTGGGCTGCGGCGCCCTGCACGTCCTGTGGGCCGACCTCGGGGAGATCCGCACCATCGCCTCGCACCCCAGGCTGCGGGGAATGGGTGTCGGGCACGCCGTGGTGGAGCGCCTTCTGGACGTGGCCAGGGAACTGCGCCTCCAGCGGATCTTCGTGCTCACCTTCGAGGTCGAGTTCTTCGGCGGGCACGGCTTCAAGGAGATCGAGGGCACCCCGGTGACCGCGGAGGTCTACGAGGAGATGTGCCGCTCCTACGACATCGGCGTGGCGGAGTTCCTCGACCTGTCCTACGTCAAGCCCAACATCCTGGGCAACACCCGGATGCTCAAGACGCTTACCTAGGCCCGAGCTCAGTCCTCGTCGTCACCGGCCGCGCCGTCGCCCCGGATCAGCATCAGCGTCCCTGCCAGCTCGTCGGGCTTGACCAGCACCTCGCGCGCCTTGGAGCCCTCGCTGGGACCGACGATGTTGCGCGTCTCCATCAGGTCCATCAACCGGCCCGCCTTGGCGAAACCGACCCTCAGCTTTCGCTGCAGCATCGAGGTGGAGCCGAACTGCGAGGACACCACCAGCTCGACGGCCTGCAGGAAGACGTCCATGTCGTCGCCGATGTCGGGGTCGACGTCGGTGCGCTCTCCGGCCGGCTTGGCCTTGGTGACGCCCTCGGTGTACTCCGGCTCGGCCTGGTCCTTGCACGCGGCGACGACGGCATGGATCTCATCGTCGCTGATGTAGGCGCCCTGGAACCGGACCGGCTTGTTGGCCCCCATCGGCAGAAACAGCCCGTCACCCATACCGATCAGCTTCTCGGCGCCCTGCTGATCCAGGATCACCCGGCTGTCGGTCAGCGATGACGTCGCGAACGCCAACCGGGACGGCACGTTGGTCTTGATCAGGCCGGTGACGACGTCGACCGACGGCCGCTGGGTGGCCAGAATGAGGTGGATGCCCGCGGCGCGGGCCTTCTGGGTGATCCGCACGATCGCGTCCTCGACGTCACGCGGCGCCGTCATCATCAGATCTGCCAACTCGTCGACGATCGCGACGATGTAGGGATACGGCTTGTAGACCCGCTCGCTGCCCAGCGGGGCGGTGATCTCACCGGATTTCACCTTGGTGTTGAAGTCGTCGATGTGGCGCACCCGGTTGGCCTGCATGTCCTGGTAGCGCTGCTCCATCTCCTCGACCAGCCACGCCAGCGCCGCAGCAGCCTTCTTGGGCTGGGTGACGATGGGCGTGATCAGGTGGGGAATGCCTTCGTACGGCGTCAGTTCGACCATCTTCGGATCGATCAGGATCATCCTGACCTCCTCCGGGCTGGCTCGGGACAGCAGCGAGACCAGCATCGAGTTCACGAAGCTCGACTTGCCCGAACCGGTCGAGCCGGCCACCAACAGGTGCGGCATCTTGGCCAGGTTGGCCGAGATGAAGTCACCCTCGATGTCCTTGCCGAGCCCGATCACCAGCGGGTGGTGGTCGCGCCGGGTCTTGGCGTCGGTGAGCACGTCGGCCAGCCGCACCATCTCGCGGTCGGTGTTGGGCACCTCGATGCCGACGGCCGACTTGCCGGGGATCGGCGCCAGCATGCGCACGCTTTCCGTGGCCACCGCGTAGGCGATGTTCTTCTGCAGCGCGGTGATCTTCTCGACCTTCACGCCTGGGCCCAGTTCGACCTCGTAACGGGTGACGGTCGGCCCTCGGGTGCAGCCGGTCACGGCGGCGTCGACCTTGAACTGCTGCAGGACCGAGCCGATCACCTCGACCATCTTGTCGTTGGCCGCGCTACGCAACTTCGGCGGATCGCCTGCGACGAGAAGGTCGAGCGACGGCAAGTGATAGGGCCCTTCCACCACGCGGTCCAGCGCCAAGGTGTCCTGCTTCTTGGGCGCCTTCTTGCGGCGGGACACGCGGGCGGTCGGCTCGGGGACCGTCGGGGCCTCGTCCTCCAGTGGGTAGTTGTCGTACGGCGTGCCCGTGCCTGCAGCCTGGCCCGAGACCGGCCAGGCCTGCGCCTCGTCGCCGAGGTAGCCCGCGGGGTCGTCGTAGTAGCCGTCGGAGAAGTCCTCGGGCTGCCCGTTCGTCCCGAGTTCGTCGTCACCGTCGTAGTAGTCATTGCCGTAGTCATCACCGCGGTAGCCGGTACCGAACATCGCCCGCAGAGTCGACGGCACCTCACGGATGGTGGTCCCCGTCACCAACAGCACGCCGAACAGGACCCCGATGATCAGCAGCGGCGTAGCGATCCAGGGCGTGAGCCCGTCGGACAGGGGTCCGCCGAGCGCGAATCCGACGAACCCCGCGGCGTGGCGACGCGCGATTGGATCGTCCGGCGCACCGGCCCAAAGATGCCACAAGCCGAGGGCAGGCAGTCCGGTCATGGCCGCGCCGAGGATCAGCCGGGGCCGTGCCTCGGGGTTGGGCTCGGTGCGCATCAGGACGGCGGCGATCGCGACGAGCAGGATCGGCACGAGCACCACCGCCGAGCCGATGACGACCCGTACGACGGTGTCGATCCACCCACCCACGGGGCGCGCCGCGTCGAACCAGGAACTGGCCACCAGCACCACCGCGATGCCCAGCAGGCCAAGGGCGATGCCGTCCCGGCGGTGACCGGGCTCCAGATCGCGAGCGCGACCGACGGAGCGCGCGGTCGTACCTGCCCCCTTGGCGACCATCATCCAGCCGGCCCTGGCGCCCCGGCCGATGGCGGCTCCGGCGCCTGCGGCGGGCGATGACGACACGCGGCGTGCGGGCTTCCGGCGCGGGACGGTGGGCCGTGCCGGGCGCGCTCCGGTCTTCGAACCGGTCTTGGACCTGCTCGAACGGGCGCCCGAGCGGGCAGCGGTCTTACTTGCCATGGCGGCAAGCCTAGTCGCAACAGCCCCATAATCACCATCAGCCACACTGGTCACAGCTCGATTGCAATCTTTCTAGCTAAGCTTCGCATTAGTAGGGTGGACACTCGTCCAGCCGCACTCACCGAGGAGTCCCCAGTTCCCATGCCCAGCCCAAATCCTGTAATCGTCGTCGCCACCATGACCGCCAAGCCCGAATCCGTGGACACCGTCCGCGACGCCTGTAAGCGCGCGATCGAGGCGGTGCACGACGAACCCGGTTGCGAGCTGTATGCGCTGCACGAGGCGAACGGAACCTTCGTCTTCGTCGAGCAGTGGACCGATGAGGACGCGCTCAAGGTCCACAGCACCGCCCCCGCCATCGGCGCACTGTTCGGCGCTGTCGGTGACCACCTGGACGGAGCGCCCGGCATCAAGATGCTGAAACCCGTGGTCGCGGGCGACCCCGCCAAGGGTCAGCTGCGCAGCTGACATGGGGAACGCTGACGGCAGCCTCAAAGGAAAGACGGCGTTCATCACCGGTGCGGCCCGCGGACAGGGTCGCGCGGACGCGGTGAAACTGGCGTCCGAAGGTGCAGACATCATCGCGGTCGATCTGTGCGACCAGATCGCTTCGGTCCCCTATCCGATGGCCACCGCCGACGATCTGGCCGCCACGGTCAAGCTCGTCGAGGAGACCGGTGCACGCATCGTGGCCACGCAAGCCGACGTGCGGGACCGGGCGGCGCTCAAGGATGCGCTCAAGGCCGGCGTCAACGAACTGGGCGGCCGGCTGGACATCGTGGTCGCCAACGCGGGTATCGCACCCATGGCCGGCGAGGACGCATGGCAGGACGTGATCGACGTCAACCTGACCGGCGTCTACCAGACGGTCGACGTCGCGATGCGGCCGATGATCAAGGCGGGCAACGGCGGATCGATCGTGCTGATCAGCTCGGTGGCCGGGCTGGTCGGACTCGCCTCCCCGATGGCCGGCTCGATGGGCTATGCCGCCGCCAAGCACGGCATCGTCGGACTGATGCGGGTGTACGCCAACCTCCTTGCGCCACACAGCATTCGGGTGAACTCCGTGCATCCGGCCGGAGTGAACACGCCGATGATCGACAACGACTTCATCCGCGGCTGGCTGAGCGGCCTGGCCCAGGAGAGCCAGGGTGGACCGGACATGGGCAACGCGTTGCCGGTGCAGACGCTCGAGCCGGAGGACATCGCCAACGCCATCCTCTGGCTAGTCTCCGACGCCGCCCGCTACGTCACCGGCGTGACGTTGCCGGTCGACGCCGGGTACGTCAACAAACGCTGACGGTGTCCGGGAATCCTGCGGCGACGACGGCCTTCGGGCCGATGGTGCTGTCGGCGATCGAACATCAGGAGCCGCCGGATCGCCGCCTGGTCGACGACGACCTTGCGGCGTCGTTCCTGCCCAAGCCGCTGCGGGCGTTGGTGCGCGCCACCCGGTTTCGCGCGGTGCGCCGGGCCGTCATCGCAGCGTCCGAGCGATCCGGTCCCGGGCTGTGGGCGAACGTATCGTGCCGCAAGAGCTACATCGACGACAACCTGGCCGAGTCCCTTCCCGGCGTCGACGCAGTGGTCATCCTTGGCGCGGGGCTCGACACCCGGCCGTACCGCCTGGCGCGCCTTGGCGACGTCCCGGTCTTCGAAGTCGATCTGCCGGTGAACATTGCACGCAAACGCGCCGTCGTGTCGAGGGTGTTCGGCGCGCTGCCGCCATCGGTGCGGTTGGTCTCCGTCGACTTCGAGCGCGACGACCTGATGGCGACGCTCGCATCGTATGGATACCGCGCAGACTCCCCCACCTTCTTCGTCTGGGAGGGGGTCACGCAATACCTGACCCCCGACGCGGTGCGGGCCACGTTCGACCAACTCGCACAGGCGGCCAGCGGCAGCAGGCTCGACTTCACCTACGTGCGGCGCGACTTCATCGACGGCGTCAACTTGTACGGCACCCCCGCGTTGTACCGGCAGTTCCGCGAGCGCAGTCAGGTGTGGAAGTTCGGCCTGCTGCCCGATGAGATCGACGGATTCCTCGCCGACTACGGATGGCGGTTGATCGAGCAGGCCGGCCCCGACGAGCTGATGGACCGCTACGTCCGGCCGGCCGGCCGCGACCTCACCGCCTCGCAGATCGAATGGTCGGCTTACGCCGAGAAGATTTAGCCGGGCCGGTCACCCACGGCGCGTACCGCTCAGTCGACTTCGAGGACTGTTGGCACGATCATCGGCTGGCGCCGGTAGACCTCACTCACCCACTTGCCCACCGCGCGGCGTACCGCCTGCGCGATGCGAACCGGGTCGGTGACCTTGTCGGCGGCCAGCGCCTCGAGCGCTTCGGTCACCTTGCGGGTAGCCGGTTCGAGTGCCTTGGGGTCTTCGGAGAAACCGCGGGAATGCAGGTGCGGAACCGTGGCCAACTTCCCCGTGCTGCGGCGGACGACGACGGTGATGGAGATGAACCCCGAAGACAGCGTGAGCCGTTCGCCCAAGGTGACCTCACCTACGTCGCCGGTGATCAGGCCGTCAACGAACATCTTGCCGAGCGGTACCGCACCCGAGATGCTGGCCTTGCCTGCGACGAGGTCGACGCTGACGCCGTTCTCGGCCAGCACGATGTTCTCTTCGGCCACGCCTGTACTCGCCGCCAGCGCGGCGTTGGCGCGCAGGTGGCGCCACGTACCGTGCACTGGCATCACGTTGCGGGGGCGGACGCCGTTGTAGAGGAAGAGCAATTCTCCCGCGTAGGCGTGACCAGAGACGTGGATCCGGACCTTGCCGTTGGTGACGACGCGGACACCGATCTTGGCGAGTGCGTCGATGACGCCGAAGATGGCTTCCTCGTTGCCGGGGATCTGCGAGGACGACAACACGATGAGATCGCCGGACGTCAGCGTGATGCTGCGGTGCTCACCGCGGGACATCCGCGACAGCGCGGCCATCGGCTCGCCCTGGGTTCCGGTGGTGACGAGGACGATTCGTTCCGGCGCCATCATCTCCGCGGCGCCGATGTCGATCACGTCGTCGTCGGCGACGTCGAGGAAGCCGAGATCGCGGGCGATACCCATGTTGCGCACCATCGAGCGGCCCACGAACGAAACCTTGCGGCCCAATGCCACTGACGCGTCGATGATCTGCTGCACCCGAGCGACATTCGACGCGAAACAGGCGACGATCACCCGTCCTTCGGCCGAGCGGATCAGGCGGTGCAGGTTCGGCCCGATCTCGCTCTCCGACGGGCCCACCCCTGGTATCTCGGCGTTGGTCGAATCGCACAGGAACAGGTCCACCCCGGCATCGCCGAGCCGCGACATTCCCGGCAGGTCGGTGGGGCGGCCGTCGAGTGGTAGCTGATCGAGCTTGATGTCGCCGGTGTGCAGCACCGTTCCCGCGCCGGTGTAGACGGCGATCGCCAGCGCATCCGGGATGGAATGGTTGACCGCGAAGTACTCGCACTCGAACACCCCGTGTTGGCTGCTCTGCCTCTCGGCGACCTCGACGAACACGGGTTTGATGCGGTGCTCGCGGCACTTCGCGGCGACCAGTGCCAGGGTGAACTTCGACCCGACCACCGGGATGTCCGGCCGCAACTTCAGCAGGTGCGGGATAGCACCGATGTGGTCCTCGTGGGCGTGGGTCAGCACCAGCGCCTCGACGTCGTCGAGGCGATCCTCGATGTGCCTCAGGTCGGGCAGGATCAGGTCGACGCCCGGCTCGTCATGCCCTGGGAACAGCACGCCGCAGTCGATGATCAGCAGACGGTCGAGATGCTCGAAAACGGTCATGTTGCGGCCGATTTCGCCGATGCCGCCAAGCGCGGTGACCCTTAGTCCGCCCGGTGCGAGTGGTCCCGGCGGCACTAGGTCGCCGCTCATTGCCCTGGCCGGCCCGCCGGCGCTCATCGCAGCACGCCTGCAGCCCGCATGTCGGCGGCCAGCGCCTCGATCTCGTCGGCCGTCGCCGGGATCTGGGGCAGCCGTGGTTCGCCGGTGTCGAAGCCTTGCAACCGAAGGCCCGCCTTGGCCATCGTGACGCCGCCGAGCCGGATCTGGGCATCGTTGAGCGGTCCGAGCGTGACGTGGCACTTGCGTGCAGTCGCGACATCGCCGGAGGTGAAAGTCGACCACATGTTCCGCAACTGGCTGGCGGCCACATGACCCCACACGCTGACGAAGCCCGTCGCGCCCATCGCCAGCCATGGCAGGTTCAGCGCGTCGTCACCCGAGTAGTAGGCCAGCCCGGTCTCGGCCATGATCATCGCGCCGCCGTGCAGGTCGCCCTTGGCGTCTTTGATCGCGACGATGTTCGGGTGCGGCGCGAGCGCGCGGATGGTGTCCCACTCGATCGGCACGACCGAGCGCGACGGGATGTCGTACAGCACGACGGGCAGAGCGGTGGCGTCGGCGACGGCGGTGAAGTGGGCGACCAGACCCGCCTGCGGTGGCCGCGAGTAGTAGGGCGTCACGACGAGCAGGCCGTGCGCTCCCTGCGCCTCGCACGCCTTGGCCAGGTGGACGCTGTGCGCGGTGTCGTAGGTGCCTGCGCCTGCGATGATGCGGGCGCGGTCGCCCACGGCTTCGAGCACCGCGGCAAGAAGCGCGATCTTCTCGTCGTCGGTGGTCGTGGGCGATTCACCCGTGGTGCCGGACAGCACCAGGCCGTCGCACCCGGCGTCCACCAGGTGCGTTGCGAGCTTCTTCGCAGCGGCCAGATCGAGCGAGCCGTCCGGGCCGAACGGCGTCACCATGGCAGTCAGTACGGTGCCCAGGCGTGCGCTGACGTCGATTCCGCTGGTGCTCACGGGGCCAAGGTTACCCGCCCGACCCAGGCGTTTAGCAGTGCCGGTACTCAGTCGGCGAGCACGCCGGCGCGGCGCATCGCCGTGGCGATGTGCTCGAAGTCGATCCCCACGTGGGCGCGGGCCATCGCGTCGGCGTCGTCGGCGCGACCATGGGCAATCGCGTCGATCAGCTCCTCGTGTTCGTGGAGTGACCGCAACTCCATCTCGCGCATCGTGGTCGGCTCGCCCCACAGGTGGGCGGGCGCACCAATGCTCACCGATGCCTCGAGGTCCACCAGCACCTGTTTGAGCACCGGGCTGTGTGCGGCATTCATGATCGTCAAGTGCAGCCGGCTGTCGGCCTGCTGGGCTTCCAGGCCGCTGTCCGCGGTCCGGTACAGCTCGAGCGCGTCCCGCATGTCGGCCACATCGGTCATGGTCCTGGCCTCGGCGGCGGCCCGGCACACCGCCCCGTGTATGCGGCAGATGGCGTCACACTGGTCCCGCAGTTCGCCCAGCCGCATCGACAGCGTGCGGCGCACCGCCTCGGTGGAGGACTCGGGCCACTGGTCGACGACATAGGACCCGCCGCCACGGCCGCGGCGGGTCTCGAGAAGTCCGCGTTCGACCAGCCGGGCGAGCGCTGCGCGAACGGTCATGCGACCCACGCCCAGTGACGCGGCGAGCTCGCGCTCGACCGGTAGCCGCGCTCCTGGCAGGTACTCGCCGATGGCGATCGCCGTGACGAGTCGGTCGGTGATCTCGTCGACCCTCGAGGGCATGGCCAGTTGCCGGCCGAGCAGGCCGCTTGGCGGCACTGCGGTGCGGTCGGCCATCAGTCCGTGCTCTCTGTCGATACGCGTATGTTAATTCGACGCAATGGTATTGCAGCGAGACCATTGGGGGTTCATAGTGAGCCCCGTGCAAGTTGAAACCCGTACCGTGCCGTTCAGAGACTTTCAGACGTGGGTGCGGATCACCACGCCAGAGACCCCACGTTCCGACACGTACCCGCTGTTCGTGCTGCACGGTGGACCCGGGATGGCGCACAACTACGTCCGCAACATCGCCGAACTCGCCGACGAGACCGGACGACAGGTAATCCACTACGACCAGATCGGCTGCGGCCACAGCACCCACCTTCCCGAGGCGCCCGCCGACTTCTGGGCACCGGAGTTGTTCGTCGACGAATTCCACACCGTACGAACCGAACTGGGTATCGAGCAATATCACCTGTTGGGCCAGTCATGGGGTGGCATGCTCGGCGCCGAGATCGCCGTGGGTGCGCCCGACGGGCTGGCCTCCCTGTCGATCTGCAACTCCCCGGCTTCGATGGACCTGTGGGTCGCGGCCGCCGCCGAGCTCCGGGCGCAGCTGCCAGCCGAGACTCAGGCCGCGCTGGATCGCCACGAGGCCGCAGGCACCGTCACCCATCCGGAGTACCTCGCCGCGACCGAGGAGTTCTACCGCCGCCACGTGTGCCGCGTCGTGCCCACACCCACCGACTTCGTCGAGACCGAGAAGCAGATGGCGGCCGAGCCGACGGTCTACCACACCATGAACGGCCCCAACGAGTTTTACGTGCTGGGCACCCTGCGCCACTGGAGCATCATCGACCGACTGGACCGGATCGTCGCGCCGACACTGGTGATCGCCGGCGAATTCGACGAAGCCACTCCGGCCACCTGGCGGCCCTACGTCGAGCGGATCGCAGACACCCGCACTCACGTCTTCGCCGACGCCAGTCACTGCAGTCACCTGGAGAAACCAGAGGAGTTCCGCGCCGTCGTCGCCGCGTTCCTCGCCGACCACGACCCCGCCCCGGCGCAGGTCTGACAGACCCATCAACCGACAGGACATCCGCATGGTCAGCCCCGATACGCACACCCCGACCGAGCAGCGCAGCCTAGAATCATTCGGCTACGCACAGGAACTCAACCGCTCGGTATCCACCGTCGACCTCCTGGTCTACGGGCTGGTCTTCATGGTGCCGATCGCGCCGTGGGCGATCTTCGGGACCGTCTACAACAGCTCGTCGGGCATGGTCCCGCTGGTCTACGTCATCGGTCTGGTGGCCATGGTGTTCACCGCGCTGGCCTACGCGCAGATGGCCAAGTCGTTCCCGTTGGCCGGTTCGGTGTTCTCCTACGTCGGCCGTGGCGTCCACCCCAGCCTCGGTTTCTTCGCCGGGTGGGCCATCCTGCTGGACTACCTGCTGGTGCCGACCCTGCTCTACGTGTTCGCCGCCGAGTCCATGATCGGGCTGTTCCCCGGCACCCCGCGGTGGTTGTGGGCGATAGTCTTCGTCGTCGTCAACACCATCATCAACCTGGCCGGGATCGATTCGCTGAAGATCGCCAACCGGGTGTTCCTCGCCATCGAGTTGGTGTTCCTCGCGATCTTCGTCGTCATTGCGGTGCGCGCGATCAGCGGGCATACCCTGCCCGACGTGGGCTGGAGCACCAGCCCGATCTGGGACCCGAGCACGGTGAGCGCACCGCTGATCGCCTCTGCCCTGTCCATCGCCGTCCTGAGCTTCCTCGGGTTCGACGGCATCTCGACGCTGGCCGAGGAGTCGACGGGACGCAAGAATCCTGCGGGCCGGGCGATGATCATCGCCCTGTTCGTGGTGGCCTTCCTGTTCGTCACCCAGACCTGGTTGGCCAGCCTGCTGGCCGGCGGGCGGGAGGCGTTCGGCGACGACGAGGTCGGCAATGCGTTCTTCACCCTCGTCCAGGCGGCTTCGACCACCGGCTGGATGAACGCCTTCTTCGCGGTCAACGTCATGGCGGTGGGCTTCGCCAACGCCATGGCCGCCCAGGCCGCCACCAGCCGGCTGCTCTACTCGATGAGTCGCGACGGTCAGCTGCCGAGCTTCCTGTCCAAGATCAGCAGCCGCAAGGTGCCGATGGCGGCGATCCTGGTCGTCAGCGCACTCAGCCTGGTGCTGGTGCTGTTCTTCGTCGGCCAGATCGCATTGATCTCGTCGCTGGTGAACTTCGGTGCGCTGTTCGGCTTCTGCCTGCTGCACGTTTCAGTGGTCTGGTACTACATGGTGCGCAAGAAGTCCAGGAACTACCTGCTGCACCTGGTGGTTCCCACGCTGGGCTTTCTGATCATCGGCTATGTGTTGTTCAACGCCGACGCGCTGGCCAAGATCGGCGGGCTGGTCTGGCTGGGTGTCGGCGCCGTGGTGTTCGCGGTCAACGTGTTTCGCGGAAAGGGCGTGCCCGAACTCGCCGAGGAGCCCGCGAACGACTAACCCTCGGGCGCGATGGCGTTAGGGTGAGCCATGGCAGTCGCCGCGACATCGCTTGCTCCCCGCCTGCTCGACGTCATCGACCTCGACATCCTGCCGCTGACCGAACGCGGCGTCGCCGGCGGCAACAAGGTGTTCGGCGCGGCGATCCTGCGCAAATCCGACCTGTCGCTGGTGATGGCGGGCACCAACGACGAGACCGACAACCCGCTGCTGCACGGCGAGATCAACACCCTCAACGAGTTCTACGAGCTGGTGGAGCGCCCGTCGACGAAGGAACTGGTGTTCCTCACCACCCACGAGCCCTGCACGCTGTGCATGTCGGCCATCACCTGGGCCGGGTTCGACAACTACTACTACTTCTACAGCCACGAGGACTCGCGGGACAGCTTCGCCATCCCGCACGATCTGACGATCCTCAAGGAGGTCTTCGGACTGGAGCCCGGCGGCTACCGGCGCAGCAACGAGTTCTGGACCGCCTACTCCATCCGCGACCTGGTCGAGTCCGAACCCGAGCCGCTGCGCACGCAGCTGCGCGAGCAGCAGCAACTGATCCGGGACCGATACCAGGTACTCTCGGATCAGTATCAGGAATCCAAGGGCGACAACGACATTCCGCCGGGCTAGGTGAGCTGGCGGCGCAGCGGGGTGATCAGATCGCCCCGCTCCCCGACCGTTACGTCGGCCAGGCCCAGCCACGACGCCATGGTCCGGAGTTCCGCGGCCAACGCGGCAGCCACTCGCCCGGCGTCCTGGCCGGGCTCGGCGAACGCACCCACCACCTGCAATGCGTCCCTAGTGCGTTCGGCCTTGAGATCCACCCGGCCGACCAGGCGACCGTCCAGCAGGAACGGCCACACGTAGTAGCCGTACTGGCGCTTGGGCTGCGGGGTGTAAATCTCAATCCGATAGTGGAAATCGAAGAGCCGCTCGACACGTGGCCGGAAGAAGATCAACGGGTCGAAGGGGCACAGCAGTGCGGTACCGCGGTCCCGGCGGGTGACGGTCTGGCCGGCCCGCAGGTAGGCCGGCGCGCTCCACCCGTCCACCTCGACGGGTTCGAGCTCACCGGCGGACACCAATGCCGCGATCGCGGGCTTGGCCTGTTTGGCACCGAGCCGGAAGTAGTCACGGATGTCGGTCTCGGTGGCCACCCCCAACGCCGTGGCCGCGCGGAGCACCAGTTCCTGGACGGCCTCGTCGTCGTCGATCTGTCGGGCCACCACCTCGGGCGGCAGCACACGTTCGGTCAGGTCGTAGTGCCGGGCGAACCCGACTCGCGTCGCGGTGGTCAACACCCCGGCGGCGAACAGCGCCTCGGCCACCCACTTGGTGTCGCTGCGGTCCCACCAGGGCCCCTTCCGGCCGCGGGGCTCCGATTCGAGGTGCGCCTCGATCTGTCCGGACGTCGACGGACCGAGTTCAGCCAGCGTGGCCACGATGTCGTCGGCCAGCTTCGCGTTCTTCTTGACGATCTCGGTGCCCCACCGGCCGTGGGTGTACTCGCGCATCCGCCAGCGCAGCAGCGGCCAGTCGTCGACGGCCATCAGCGCGGCCTCGTGCGCCCAGTATTCGACCAGCAGCCGCGGCGACCGCGCGCTATGGCTCCACGCGGCCCGCTCGAGCACGTCGCGGTCGTACGGACCGAGCCGGCTGAATACCGGCGCGTAGTGCGCCCGCACGGCCACCGACACCGAGTCGAGCTGCAGCACCTGGATGCGCGAGATGAGGCGACGCAAGTGCGAACGCGAGACCGCGGCCGCGGGCTTCGGCTCGGCAAAGCCCTGCGCGGCGACGGCGACCCGGCGCGCCGCGTCGGCGCTGATCCTCACGGCCGCACGTAGGTGTGAAACCGGTACCGCAGACCGGACTCGCTGGTCAGCCAGTCGCCCGTGGTGCCGACCCATGCCTGGTCGAGCACGGGTGCCACCGCGTCGCCGTCCTCGCGGGGCAGGTCGATCTCCACCTCGGTGACCTCGCACCGGGTGGCGATCGGCAGCGCCAGCATGTAGATCTGCTCGCCGCCGATCACCCAGGTCTCGTCACCGGTGAGCACCCCGTCCAACACGTCCACCACCACTGCGCCGTCTGCCACGTAATCAGCTTGCCGGGTCACTACGACATTTCTGCGTCCCGGCAGGGGCCGCACCTTGGCCGGCAGCGATTCCCAGGTCAATCTGCCCATGACGACGGTCCGCCCCATGGTCAGCTCCTTGAACCGGGTCTGGTCCTCGGGCAGCCGCCACGGAATACCGTTGTCGCGACCGATGACACCAGACGTCGACTGGGCCCAGATCAGGCCAAGCCTCATACGGCGACGGGCGCCTTGATCGCCGGGTGCGGATCGTAGTTCTTGATCTCGATGTCTTCGTAGACGTAGTCGAAGATCGAATCACGCGGCGCCAGAACCAGTTCCGGGTACGGCCGCGGGTCGCGGTCGAGCTGCAGCTCGACTTGTTCGACGTGGTTGTCGTAGATGTGGCAGTCACCGCCGGTCCAGACGAACTCCCCGACGGCCAGATCGGCCTGCGCGGCCATCATGTGGGTCAGCAGTGCGTAACTGGCGATGTTGAAGGGCACCCCGAGGAACAGGTCCGCGCTGCGCTGGTACAGCTGGCAGGACAGCTTGCCGTCGGCGACGTAGAACTGGAAGAAGGCATGGCACGGCGGCAGCGCCATCTGCGGGATTTCACCGACGTTCCAGGCCGAGACGATGTTGCGCCGCGAGTCGGGATCGCTCTTCAACAGGTCAAGTGCGGCACTGATCTGGTCGACGTGCTCGCCGGACGGGGTGGGCCAGGACCGCCACTGCACACCGTAGACCGGCCCGAGATCACCTGTGTCGCTTGCCCATTCGTCCCAGATGGTGACGCCGTGTTGCTGCAGCCAGCGCACGTTCGAATCGCCGCGCAGGAACCACAGCAGCTCGTAGACGACCGACTTGAGATGCACCTTCTTGGTGGTGATCAGCGGGAAGCCGGCGGTCAGGTCGTAGCGCATCTGGTGGCCGAAAAGGCTGCGCGTGCCGGTGCCCGTGCGGTCGGATTTCGTCGTACCGGTCTCGAGCACCAGTCGCAGGAGATCCTCGTAGGGAGTTGCGATCGGCACTCGATCAGCTTACTTCCAGAGGCAGGAGTACAACGGATGGCATGCCGACGATCACCGACACCATCACCACACCCGATGGGACGTGTCCCGTTACCTTCGCGACCCCGGATGGGGCCGGCCCATGGCCCGCGGTGGTGATGTACCCGGACGCCGGCGGTCGGCGTCCGGTGTTCGATGACATGGCCGAGAAGTTGGCAGGCTACGGCTACGCCGTGCTTGTGCCCGACATCTATTACCGCAGCGGCGACTGGGCGCCGTTCGACTTGAACACCGCGTTCACCGATCCGGATGAACGCAAGCGGCTGATGTCGATGATGAGCGGTGTCACCCCGGACAAGATGACGGCCGACGCGGGAGCGTTCTTCGGCTACCTGGCGTCCCGACCCGAGGTCAGCGGCACCGCGTTCGGCACCACGGGGTACTGCATGGGCGGGCGCACCTCGTTGGTGGTGGCGGGCCGCGTTCCCGACCGGGTGGCAGCGGCGATGTCGTTCCACGGCGGCGGGCTCGCGTCCGACGATCCGGGCAGCCCGCACCTGCTGGCCGACCAGATCCAAGCCGCGGTATACGTCGCCGGCGCCGAGAACGACGCGTCCTTCACACCCGAGGCCGCCGAAACGCTGGACAAGGCGCTGACGGCGGCGGACGTCGAGCACACCATCGAGTGGTATGCCGCGGCGCACGGCTTCGCGGTTTCGGACCACCGCGCCGCCTACGATGCCGACGCCGCCCAGCGGCACTGGAACGCCATGGAGAGCTTCTTCGGCGCGAAACTCGGCTGAGCCCGTTTTGCCTGACCGTGGCCCGATGGGCGACCATGAACGCGTGTACGACCAGACCAGTGCCAACGAACCGGACCCCAGTGAACCGGGCTCGCGCATCGACCCGGTACTCGCCAGAAGCTGGCTTCTGGTCAACGGAGCGCAGTTCGACCGATTCGCGCCGGCCGTCCACTCCCGCGCCGACATCGTCGTGCTCGACATCGAGGACGCGGTCGCGCCGAAGGACAAGGCCGCCGCACGCGACAATGTGACCCGATGGCTGGGCGCAGGCAATGCCGACTGGGTCCGCGTCAACGGCTTCGGCACCCAGTGGTGGGCCGACGACCTCGAATTGCTGTCCAAGACGTCCGTCGGCGGGGTGATGCTGGCGATGGTCGAATCGGTCGACCACGTCACCGAAACCGCAAAACGCCTGCCAGGAGTGCCGCTCGTCGCCCTGGTGGAGACGGCCCGCGGGCTGGAGCGCATTACGGAGATCGCCGCGACCAAGGGCACGTTCCGGCTCGCCTTCGGCATCGGCGACTTCCGCCGGGACACCGGGTTTGGAGACAACCCGGCCACCCTGGCCTACGCACGCTCACGCTTTACCATCGCGGCCAAGGCGGCCCACCTGCCGAGCGCGATCGACGGGCCGACGGTCGGATCGAGCGCGCTCCGCCTCAGTGAGGCCACCGCGGTCTCCGCCGAATTCGGCATGACCGGCAAGATCTGCCTGACCCCTGACCAGTGCCCCACCGTCAACGAGGGCCTCTCACCGTCTCAGGACGAGATCAGCTGGGCCAAGGAGTTCTTCACCGAGTATCAGCGCGACGGCGGCGAGATCCGCAACGGCTCAGACCTGCCGCGCATCGCCCGCGCCACCAAGATCCTCGATCTGGCCAAGGCATACGGCATCCACGAGTCCGAGTTCAGCGACGACCCGGACCACGTGCCCGCGCCGTCGGACACCTATCACTACTGATCGTCGTCGCGGTGGCGGCCGAATGACCGCAGCGCGCGCAGGATTCCGCGGCCCGCGTACAACGCCGCCAAGATCGACACCACGATCATCACGATGAACATCACCAGCCAGTTGCTGCGGCTGTGGCTCACGTTCCACCAGATAATGGTGAACAGCACGGCGCAGATGAACACCACGATGTCACGCCAATTGCCGCGGTAGGACTGGGCGACCTCCAACAGGGACCTATTCTTGTCGACGGCGGCGATCAAGTCGTCGACGCGGATGTCGATGACGCGCTGCAGTTCGGCTCGGCGTTCGGTCTGTTCGGGCGGAATCCGTTCCAGCAGATCCATGTCCTGTTTGATCAGGCCCCGGACGTCGGGTCCCCGCAGGTTGCCGGCGGCGATGCCGAGTAGCGCGCCGCCTGCGATCGGCGCGCCGGCCATTGCGATTTCGGCGATACCAGGCATCCGCGTCTCCTCTGTCAGTCCATGAGCGTAGCGGCGAGCGCGCCAGCGACTGATGCGGCGCCATTTCACCCACTCGGTGACGGGCCGCCAGGTCGCTTCGTTGCCCAGATCCGGCGCCCACGAGACGTCGCCGAGCACCCGCTCGAAACTTGCCCGCCCCTCGGGGTAGCCGGGTCCGGAGACATCAAATTCGACGAGCAACCCTGGTTGCACCGATATTGCGGCTGTCCCCAGCTCTTCGTCGTAGAGGCCGTCCTTGCCGCCGACCTTGATGGGGGCTGCTCTTTCCTCCTGAAGGTGGCGGTAATCGTTGTCGGGAAAGACACCCACGCTGAGAACGTTGCCTTCGGTGAAGCAGGGGGGCGTGGCGAGGTTGTCAGTCATCCCGCACGGAGCGAAGTGCATTTGCGTGCCGTAGTTCGGGCGCCCGCCTGTTTTGGCACCAGTGTCGACATCGATCTGGGCCAGGGGCATGTCGTCAGGCAGGTTAGCCAGGGTCAGCGGAAGCCGGATCGGGGTCCGCTCGGCGGGTTTGAGTGCGCGCGCCAGTTGGACCAGCTGATCCTCGTTGGAAGTGGTGGTGGTCAACCCCACCGCTGTCGCCCACGCGTTGTCCGCGTACTGCCAGGCGACCGTCGCGTCCTTGGTGTCGTTCCTCGGGCGAAAGAAACCGTCGTCATCACCGTTCACGCTCACCGGCTGGCCGGTCCGCGCTTCCGTCGGATCGAACTTGCCCGGGGTGTGGGCCGTCAGCACTGCCGTCCACGGAGCGCATCCGTTGCAGGGGCGCATCGACTCGGTTTCATTGACCGGCCGAAGGTCGAACTGCTGAAAGTCCGCGGTCATCGTGCGACTGATTCCCGCCCAGCCGTTGGGCTGGTCGGGGGTGACGCCCATCCATCGCGCGTCGAGCAGGCTGGCGACGGTCGGAGACGGCGCAGCGGAGGTGAGCGGCGGGGTTGACGACGCCTGCGGAGTCGGGTCGGTCTCACCGCAGCAAGTTAACGGCTTCTACACAGCGACCGCGCGGGTATTGACAAGTCAAGGACAGCTTCGGTCCGACTCATTCCATCAGCTGCGCAGCGACCGTCGCGCCGAGTTCCCAGCACGCCTCGATGTCGGCCTTCGTCGGCTTGCCCGACACCACGACGTGCTCAGCGGCTTTCACCCAACCCAGCCCGGTCGTGATCGCCGTGACGCCCTTCTCGGCTCCCTCGGTACCCTCATTGCCGTGGAGGTACAGGCCGAACGGTCGCCCACGGGTCGCGTCCAGGCACGGGTAATAGCAGACGTCGAAGGCATGCTTGAGCGCGCCACTCATGTACCCGAGGTTGGCCGGGGTGCCGAGTAGATAGCCGTCCGCCTCCAGCATGTCGGTCGGTGAAACCACTAGCGCGGGTCGCCGCACCACGTCCACGCCGACAATCTCGGGATCGGTGGCACCGGCCAGCACCGCCTCGAACATCTCCTGCACGTACGGAGACGGGGTGTGGTGGACGATCAGCAACGTCTTGCTCATGCCCGCTCCCGCATCGCTCGCTCCATCTCCACCGCCTTGCGCATCGTCTCCCTGGCCCGGCTCCGGTCCCCCGCATAGTCGTAGGCGCGGGCCAACCGGTACCACCGCCGCCAGTTGTCAGGGTCGTCCTCGAGTTCGGCGCGCACCGAGTTGAACAGTTCGTCGGCGCCCCCGCGTTCGATCCGCCCCGACGGCCTGCGCGGCAGTGCGCTGGCATCGAGCTCCATGCCCTCCTCGCGGGCGATGCGGGCCAGCCGCTGATGCGCGAAACCCGCTCGCAGCGTGGCGATCATGGCCCACAGCCCGACGATGGGCAGCAGGAAGATCGCCGCACCGAGGCCGATCGCCGCGGGGCGCCCGGACGAGACGAGGATGACGCCGGCGCGACCCAATAGAACGAAGTAGACGACCAGCGCCACGCACATGAAGCCGATCAGCAGCTG
>JAVRPF010000157.1:0-2796 GCA_032162385.1 Mycobacterium sp. | reverse complement strand
GTCGAAGACCGGTCGCCACGCAAGGCATCGTGACCGGATACGTTCTCCCGCCGCTGTAGCGACGGGCATTGCCCGCCGCATCCGGTCTTTCGGCGGGCAGTGCCCGCCCTACATTGAGTTTGAGAATGGCGATTTCCGCATCCACACCCCTGCGCAGCCGGCAGAACCTCAACCGCGATTGGACGTTTCGGCTTGGCGACCACGACGGCGCCGAGCGACCTGCCTATGACGACTCGGCGTGGGATCGGGTCGGGCTGCCGCACTCGTTCGACCTGCCCTATTTTCGTACCCCGGAGTTTTACGTCGGCTACGGGTGGTATCGGAAGCGCTTCGACCTCGGGCCGGACCCAAAGTCCAGGCGGATCTTTCTCGAGTTCGAAGGCGCATTCCAGGACGCCGAGGTTTTCGTCAACGGTGTGCCGGTCGGTCGGCACCGGGGCGGTTACACCGGGTTCTCCTTCGACGTGACCGGTGCCGCGAAGGCGGGCGACAACGTGCTGGCCGTCCGGCTGAACAACAACTGGGACCCCCGCCTCGCGCCGCGCGCCGGCGAGCACATTTTCTGCGGCGGCCTCTACCGCGACGTCCACCTGGTCGTGGCCGACCCGCTCCACGTCACGTGGTGCGGCACGTCCGTGACGACTCCCACCGTCTCGGCCGCCTCGGCCACCGTGAACGTGAAGACCGAGGTCCGAAACGACGCGTCGGTCGATAAGCAATGCACCGTCTGGACCCAAATCCTCGATCCGGACGACCGGGTCGTGACGGAGATGCGGGCGACGCGCGAGATCAGCCCCGGCCAAACCTTCGAGTTCGACCAGGCGAGCGACGCGATCGCCGATCCGAAGCTGTGGCACCCGGACCACCCGAACCTGTACTCGGTCCGGACGACGGTGCTCGACGGGGAGCAGCCGGTCGACGACGGGCGGTCGCCGCTGGGGTTTCGGTGGTTCGACTGGACGGCGGACGGCGGCTTCTTCCTCAACGGCCGTCGGCTCTACCTGCGCGGGGTCAACGCCCACCAGGACCATGCCGGCTGGGGCATCGCGGTCACGCAGGCGGCCGCTTACCGCGACGTGCGGCTGACCAAGGAGGCCGGCTTCAACTTCATCCGCGGCGCGCACTACCCGCACCACCCCGCGTTCGCCGAGGCGTGCGACCGGCTCGGCCTGATCTTCTGGTCGGAGAACTGCTTCTGGGGCAAGGGCGGCTTCGGGCCCGAGGGGTATTGGAACGCCAGTGCCTACCCGGTCAACCCCGAGGACTTCGACGGCTTCGCCGAGAGCTGCAAGGCGACGCTGCGCGACATGATCCGGACCAACCGGAACCACCCCTCGATCGTCATCTGGAGCATGACCAACGAGGCGTTCTTCACCTACAACATCGCCCGCGCCAAGGCGCTGGTGTCGGAACTGCTCCACGTGAGCCGCTCGCTCGACCCGACGCGCCTGGCGGCGGTGGGGGGGTGCCAGCGCGGCGACTTCGACCGCCTCGGCGGCGTGGCCGGCTACAACGGCGACGGCGCCACGCTCTTCATCGACCCCGGCGTCCCCAGCATGGTGTCCGAGTACGGCGCGGTGAATAAGGGACAGCCCGGCGAGTACGGACCCTACTTTGGCGACCTGCAGGCCGAGGAATTCCCCTGGCGCGGCGGGCAGGCCATCTGGTGCGGCTTCGACTACGGCACCATCGCGGGCCGGCAGGGACTCAAGGGCATCCTCGACCACTACCGCCTGCCCAAGCGGAGCTGGTACTGGTACCGCAACGCATACCGCGGCATCGCCCCGCCAGCGTGGCCTCAGCCGGGAACGCCCGCGAAGCTACTGTTGGCCGCCGACAAGACGACCATCCGCGGCACCGACGCGACCGACGACGTTCAGCTCGTCGTGACGGTACTCGACGCGGACGGGAAGCACGTCAGCAACACGCCGCCGGTGACGCTCACGATCGAGTCGGGGCCGGGGGAGTTCCCCACCGGTCCGACCATCACCTTCGACCCGGCCACCAACATCCGCATCGTCGACGGTCAGGCGGCGATGGCGTTCCGCTCGTACCACGGCGGCACGAGCGTGATCCGCGCCACGTCGCCGGGCCTGCGCGACGCGATCATCTCGGTCACGACCGAAGGCGAGCCCGCGTTCGTCCCCGGCGAGACGGCCGGCGCCCGCCCGCGGCCGTATCGGCCGCCGGAACTGTCGGCGGCCGCGATCAAGTCGCTCCAGACGCACGTCAACGTCGCCAAGGACCGCCCCTCGCGCGCCAGCAGCGAGGCGAAGGGCCGACCCGCCCGCCTGGGCAACGACGGCGACGCCGCCTCGGCCTGGGTCGCGGCGGACGACGTCGGCGCCTGGTGGCAGGTCGACATGGAAGGGTTCTACCAGGTCTCCACGAGCCGGGTGACCTTCCCCGAGGCCGCCAACTACCGGTTCCGGATCGAGATCTCCGAAGACGGAAAGGCGTGGACGCCCGCCGTCGATCGCTCCGAGTCGGTCAACACCGCCCCGATCCGCGAAGACATCTACCCGCCCGGCGCCACCGCGCGGTACGTCCGCTTAACCTTCACGTCGCTCCCCCCGGGCGTACGCGCGTCGATATGCGAAGTCGAAGTCTACGGCGTCCTCGCGCCTTCTACGGCTTAAGGAACCGGAGTTCACCACGGAGACACGGAGGCACGGAGGGCAACTCGACCTCGAGTGCCCCTGAAGCAGCGAGGAGTTCTTCATTAAATTCAATTGGAACGCGCCGTCCGGGAGATCGTGTGGAAGTCGAATGCGCCTCCGTGCCTCCGTGTCTCCG
>JAVRPF010000156.1:0-4698 GCA_032162385.1 Mycobacterium sp. | reverse complement strand
CGGCTCGATGAACGGCTGGGCGGCCGACCTGATCGGACAGGACGTCGCCGACAAGGTCGGCAAGGTGTGGGGACTCGGATCCGACACGCTGAAGGACCCAGGGCCATGGGAGGGCGAGCAACGCAACATGTGGAAGCCCACTCAACAGGACAACCTGTGGTTCCACGGCGGCAACCTGCACCAGTCGCGGCACTACTCGCTCTACCTGGCGCTGCAGCTCAAGGCGCGCCACGAGGGCATCCCCACGCCGGTCTACGGATTGGCCGAGGTGCATCATCTGAGTTGATGACCGAACCGCTGCGCGAGGGCCTGGCACCCGTCGTCGGCAACGGCGCACGCGTGCTGATCCTCGGGTCGTTCCCGAGCGAACGGTCCCTGGTGGCAGGCGAGTACTACGCCAATCGGCGCAATCAGTTCTGGTCGCTGCTGGGGGCCGTGTTCGGATTCGACGCCGACGTCGCCTACGCCGATCGGATCGCGGCGGTGACGCAACATGGCGTGGCCCTGTGGGACGTCGTGCACAGTTGCCGTCGGGCGGGCAGCATGGATGCCAAGATCGACCGGAAGTCGTTGGTGGTGAACGACTTCGGGCCGCTGCTTGCGCAGCACCCCGGCATCGAGCGGGTGTTCGTCAACGGGCTGACCGCGTTCGAGTTGTTCGGCCGCCACGTCGACACCGCGCTGCCCGCCGTCCGGCTGCCGTCGAGCAGCGGAGCGTTGCCCATGTCGTTCGCGGACAAGCTCGCCCGGTGGCGCGAGGTCGGCTGACCGTGTCTAGCTGACGGGCGGTCTGCGGTGCGCCCACGGCCGGGCGGACTCGATCTGGGCGCCGAGTGACAGCAGCGTGGCCTCGTCGAACGGCCTGCCGACGAGCTGAATCGACGTCGGGATGCCGTTGCCGTCCAAGCCCCACGGCACCACGGCTGCGGGCTGACCGGTCACGTTGAACATGGCCTGGAACGGCACCCGAGGAATCACCAGCGCGAGCGTCGAGAGAGCGCCGAGACGCTGGTAGGCGCCGATGCGCGGCGGGCCGGTCGCCGTGCCCGGCGTGATCACCACGTCGACGTCGTCGAAGATCGTGTTGACCCGCGCGGTCACGTCCGCTTCGGCGAGGCGGACGGCCGCCATCCGCCGCTGTGAGACGAGGCCGCCGATGCGCGCGAAGGCACGGGTGCGGCGGTCGAGGCGTTCCGGCCGCGGCAGCTCGTCGACGGCGTCGCGCACGCCGCGGAAGTAGCGCGGCAGCGCCTGGCCGTACACCGCCTTCGGCGGATAGTCCGGATCGCGTTCGATTACGTCGTGCCCCAGTTCGCGCAGCAATGCGCCTGCTTCGGCTACCGCGGCGCGTTGCGCTTTGCCCACCCGCGCGGTCAGCAGCGGCGGCAGCTTGGTGCTCAACGCGATCCGCAGCCGGCCCGGTGCGCGCGCCGCCGCGGCGACGAAACCGCCGGCGGGCGCGTTGGTGGCCGTCACGTCGAGGAACAACGCGGCGTCCTCGACGGTCCGGGCGAGCGGGCCGTTGACACTCAGTCCGCACCACGCCCCGTCGTGCGGCGCCAGCGGCACGCGGTCGCGTTGCGGCTTGATGCCGAACAGCCCGCCCCACGTCGACGGAATCCGGATCGACCCCATGCCGTCAGAGCCCAGGGCCAGCGCGGCCAGGCCGGCGGCCATGGCCGCTCCGCTGCCACCGCTGCTGCCCCCTGGCGCGAACTCGGTGTTCCACGGGTTGCGCGTCGCGCCGAACGTCATGGTCTCGGTGAACGGCCAGATCATCATCTCGGGCACCGAGGTCTTGCCGACGATCACGGCGCCTGCTGCACGCAGCCGTCGCACCACCTCGGCGTCCTGCGTGCGGGCCGGCCCGTGCGCGCTGGTGCCGTAGGTGGTCACCTCACCGGCGACGTCGACGTCGTCCTTGATCGCGATCGGCACGCCGAGCAACGGCAGCCGCTCCCCCGCATCGATCCGGTCCTGGGCCACCGCCGCCTCCCGGCGGGCGGAGTCGGCGAGAACCACTCGGTAGGAACGCAATTCGACGTCCAGGCGGGCGATGCGGTCGAGGTAGACATCCAGCAGTGCGGGCGCGGTGACGGTACCTGCGCCGAGCAGGCGAGCCTGCTCGGCGGCACCGGCGTAGGCGAGATCACGAGGGTCCATCAGTGCATTCTGCTCTTCGCGCAAGCGCTCATCGCCGCGCTGCGGCGTTGACTGGAGCCCCCGAACACCGGCAACGACGGAGCCGCGCTGGCTGATGACCCGCGTAGGGACGTCTCGCCCGATGAGCGCGACCGCCGCATGGCCGAGTGGGCCAGCACGAACGTCTAGGCGGTGGGCTGGGTGAACTGAGGTGTCAGCCGAGCCGCGTCACGCGGAAGAGCTTCACCTCGGAGCTGACGCCCTTGAGGCGTCGGGCGCCAATCGATGACCAGTCGAAACCCTGCGCGTTGCCGATGGCGTCACGAGCGGACTCGGCGACCAGGACGGCCCCAGGACGTGCCGCGGCGGTCACGCGGCTCGCCAGGTTGACGGGACTACCGAACCAGTCGCCCGCACGGCTGACCGCGCACCCGGAGGCAACGCCAATCCGCAGGCGGGGCAAGTCGTTTGCCACTGCGGCGTCCGCCAGCTCCAGCGCGGCCGCCAAGAGCGGCACCGGGTCATAGCAGACGAGCATCACCGCGTCGCCGATCGACTTGACGAACCGCACGGGTGTGACCGCCACTTCGTGGGCGAGTTCGGCGAGCCTGCTGGCGACGTGTTCCAGCTCTTCGGGTGGCAGCGATTCACCCAGCCTGGTGAAGCCAGCAAGGTCGGCGAAACATATGGTGACCATTCGTGCACCCGGCAATCCTCCCGCGGCGCGCTCGGCGGCGTTCACGGCCTCAATCGCAAACGAATGCCGCAGTTGGAGTCGGATGAAGTCCTCCATCATCGGTCCGAGCATCGGAGCGGCCCTACGCGCCAATTCCTCCGATGCTTCGGCGATGTCTATCTCGGTGGCCCCCGGGCGCAGCAAGGATTTCAGGGCCGCTTCTCGCATGATCGCGGCGGCATGAGCGAGGCTCTCCGTCATCACCCGCGTGACGGCCACCGCGTCCTCGGTGGCGATGCCGAGGTCGAGAAGGAATTTCGCCCCCGTCACGGCCTCTGCGTCCGCGCGCAGCAGAACGGCCGCGTCGGGATCCTCGATCCTGGGCAGGCCGATGGCGAGGTGCAGACGCTGCAGCAGCTCGACGTCGATCCCGGCTGTCTCGCAGATCTCGCGCGCAGACACGTAGTCCCCGTCGTCGCCGAGCACTCTGTTGGCGGCCAACATCAGCGGGGCGGCGACCGACCCACGAATGTGGTCGAGGTCGAAACCCCGGTCGAGCAGCCATGCGATCAGGTCGGCACGTTCCTGGCGCGCCTCCCCCTCGAGGCCGTCGAGCAGGCCCAGCGCCTCGATGTCGACGTCCGCTGTCACACCGCTCAATCTATGCCTCAATCGCCGCGCGACCCACCTTCCGCGCACCGTCGAGGAACAGGTCCACCACGGCGTCGGTGGCCGCCTCGGGTGTGGTCGTCCCAGCCACCGTGAGCCACAGCGCGCGCTCGAGCAAGGCGGAGAACATCTCGAACAACACGTCGGCGGGAGGGTCGGCGCGCAGCACCCCTTCGCGCACACCGCGATCGATCACGTCACGTACCGGCTGGATCACACGTTCCTTGTCGATCGAGTCCTGACGATCTTCGTCCTGGGTGATCAAGGCGGCGTACTTGGCGCCGGTGCGAAGGAAGACACTGGTCAACCTCGCGATCGCACGTTCGACGGAGAGGTCGCCGAGGTTCGCCGCCGCGATCCCCTCGGTCAGTTCGGCGACACCGGCGTCGGCCGCACCCTGCAACAACGAATCGCGCGTCGGGAAGTGCCGGTACAGCGTTGCCCGGCCTACCCCGGCCTCATCGGCGATGTCGACCATCGCCGCGTCGGGCCGCCGTCCGAGCACCCGCGCAGCGGCGTCGAGAATCACCGCCCGGGTCCGTTCGGTCGTGCCATCGGCCTTTGTCACACGCCAATGTTAACGTCTCATGACGAGACATGAGTGTCTCGCGTCGATGTATGCTCGTCTCATGAGCACACGAGAGCTGGGACGCACCGGTATCCACGTTTCGCCCATCGGCCTGGGAACGATGCAGTTCTCGGGCGCCGGACTGATTTCGGCCTTCTTTCCCCCACTGCCCCAGTCGCAGGTCGATGTGATCGTCAAGACCGCCATCGACGGCGGCATCAACTGGTTCGACACCGCCGAGATGTACGGGGGCGGCAACTCCGAACGCGGCCTCAGCAGCGGCCTGGAGCACGCAGGCATCAAACCGGGTGACGCCACCGTCGCCACCAAATGGGCTCCCCTTCTGCGCACCGCAAAGAGCATCGAGCGCACCATCGGCGACCGGGAATCGGCGCTGGATCCCTTCCCCATCGACCTGCACCAGATCCACATGGGCTACGGCAGCTTCTCCCCGGTGCGCACCGAGGTGCAGGCGATGGCCCGACTGGTCGAAGCCTGCGACATCCGGTCCGTCGGTGTCAGCAATTTCTCAGCCCGGCAGATGGAGATCGCGCACGAGACCCTGGCAGCGCGCGGAATTCCCTTGGCCACCAACCAGGTTCAGATCAACCTGTTGCATCGCAAGATCGAGACCAACGGTGTG
>JAVRPF010000155.1:0-2962 GCA_032162385.1 Mycobacterium sp. | reverse complement strand
AGACGGGCGTCCGCCACGTCGATGGAGACCACATGGCTGGGCTGTACAGCTTGGCAGTCAGGATGGCGGCCAGGCCGATGGGTCCGGCGCCGATGATCACCACCACGTCACCCGGACGCACATTGCCGTTGTGTGTTCCGACTTCATATGAGGTCGGCAGGATGTCGGCGAGCATCACGATTTGCTCGTCGGTGACGCCGTCTGGGATGCGGTGAGTGGAGGTTTCGGCGAACGGTACCCGTACATATTCGGCCTGGGCGCCGTCGATGAGGTGGCCCAGGATCCAGCCCCCGCCATCCAGGCACTGGCCGTAGCTGCCCTCGCGGCAGTAGCGGCACGTGCCGCATGCCGTGATACATGACACCAATACGCGGTCGCCGACCGAAAGGTTGTGCACCGCCGATCCCACTGCGGTCACCGTGCCCACGGCTTCATGCCCCCGAGGATGCGCCCTTCCTGCACCTCGGGCACGTCGCCTTTGAGGATGTGCAGATCGGTGCCGCAGATGGTAACGGCGTCGACCCGCACGATCGCGTCGGTGGCGTCCTGGATGATCGGATCGCGGACGTCTTGCCATGATCGCTTTCCAGGACCGTGGTACACCAAAGCCTTCATAGTGGTTTCCTTCGATAAGTGGTGTCGTGGTCAAATCAGATGGCCAGGCAGCTGATCTCTCGAGCTTGTGCCACCAGCCGTGGTTGATTTCATGACACCACTGACACCAGTCGGGTTGCAGAGCCGATCGGCACCAACGTGAAGGGCTTTGGCATTCACTTCCGACGGAAGAAGGGCACAGCGTCCGACCGCCGAATATTCGGGACTTACTGACTTCAGTCGACCGAGGCGGCGCGGCGACTGCCTGCCTGACCCTACGTAACCTCCCGGCCAAATGACTCGCCAACGTCAGCAGAGCCCCCGCGCTATGTTATCGCCAGCACAGTCGCCGCCAATCGGCAGTGAAGCAATTGGCAAGCTATGCGCGGAACTCCAGGACCTCGGCAAGAGCACGGCGCGGCGTGGCGGGAGCCTGTTGCTGATCGGAGGGCGCGACACCGATTCTGATCAGGAGCTGGGGTGAGCCGATCTGTCCCGTGAGCTGCCGAATGATGTCTCGGCTCGGCATCACCTCGGTCATATGCGTCAATGTGCACGTCGCCAACCCGGCGACGGTGCATTCCAGCAAGACGGCGGACAACGCTTCGCCGCAGCGCAATACGTCGACCCGCGCATCTTCGTGACCTGTGGAAAGCACGATGATCGCGGAGCGATCGCCCGGGAGCTCGGAGCGGCGGTCCATCGGCCGGGCATGCGAAAGGATCGGGCGACATCGCCCCGGGCGGCTTCCGACTCCGATACAAGCGCGCTCTGTGGCACACCCTCAACCACGGTGAACGGTGAGGTCCACCAATCTAATTCGGACTGGTATGACGGGTCGTAGCTCCGCAACTTCTCGGTGAGACGAGAGGCCTTCGCCAGCATGGGGCGGTCACGGTCGAGCACGATGTCCGTCATCACGTGGTAACTGATGACTGCGAGGCGCAGCCGCGCCTCCATCGAGGGCCAGTCAGGGGCCGCATCGAAGGGCAGCCGGTCGGTGCGGCGCCGGAGAATCGCGTCGGCCCGCTCGCGTTGAGCGTCGGTGACTGTCTCCGCCTGCGTAAACCGCACGGCCGCCACGTGATCCGGGTCGTGTGGGTCCGGAAATCGCTCGATCGTCGTGCTCCACCCGGCGGCAGCCATCGCGACCTGCAGATGGTCGAGGACTGCGCCGCAGCTCAAGAGGACCTCCCGCCCAGTGCTGTCGGTGGACAGCACCACCCGCGTGCGGTCGGCGAACAGGTGAAGCGCTGCTCCATCCCGGATCCACCGCCAAGGCTGGGTGTTGTGCAGTGATGGCGCGCGACACGCCAGCGCGACCGCTTCCCGGATAACGTCCTTTCCAGGCTCAGTCCGCGTCACCTCAGGCCCCAATCGTGTTCGTTGTACGGCCGCACCGCGGCTGAGGATGCCCCCACGACGGGCCGCACCAATGTTGGTCATGACGCGATCCAAAGGCCGCTGTAGACTTCGCCGCCATCGACGATCGCATCCAGTTGGTGGTGCCGAAGATAGGAGTCGAGTCGCCGGTCGAGCGGCCAGTCGGCGTAGATCTCCTGCGCGAACTCCGAGCCCAGGAACTTCCAGGCCAGTTCGTCCAACTCCACACTGCTCCTGCTGGTGATCGGTCCCATGGCCGCTCCTTCGATCTCACTGGCGATGGCCCTAATGGTCACTGTGGTCCCCGACTGCGCAATAGAGACCAAGGTCATCGAAACGGCCGGTCCTAAGACCTGCGACGTACCCTCTCGTTCTCGGCTACGAACGCGGTAACAACGTGTGATACCGCTTCGGCGACCATGGAGAATTCCGTGTATTGAATGATCTGCTCAACGAACTCCGCGAATTATGTCGGATCCTCATTGTGCCGTCGGTTGAGAAACCAGATATGGCTGGACAGGACGGCCGCGAATGCGCACCACGTCGGGTACAAGGCGAGTGGAGCGGCGCGCTTACCCTGCACGGCTACCGCGCGTCGGCTCAGATCGGCGCTGCTGCCGGCGAGTACCGCCGCCGCGATCGCGGAGGTGCCCAGCAACCGCCGATTAAAGAACAGCCATGACCAGCCGGCGTTCAACATAAGGTTCATCGCCAGGGCGTTCATGTACTGGCGTCGTTCGCGCTTCTGCCCACGAAGCTCCATCTCGTCGAGAGTGTTCGACGACACAATCGCGATATCCGCGTAGAGCATTGGCCAGACAATCGGAAACGCTTGCCGCGGAGGCTGGTAGAGCGGCTTGCGCAATGATCGATACCAGGGCGAATCGGCGGGCCGACTAGCCAGCCCGCCGATAACTCCGGTGGCAGTGACCGCTACGACGGCGGGGATCAGGGTTCGTGCCTGCACGTCAAGCTCCCACTCTAG
>JAVRPF010000154.1:0-2696 GCA_032162385.1 Mycobacterium sp. | reverse complement strand
CGACGTTGGCCCGCCGCACGTCGGCGGTCAAGACGTTCACCGCGTGGGCATTGCGATCGGGGTTGATGGACGCCGACCCGGCCACCCGACTGCAGGTCCCGAAGGCGCATCGCACCCTGCCCGCCGTGCTGCGTCAGGACCAGGCCCTCGACGCCATGCACGCGGCCGATTTGGGTGCGCAGCAAGGTGATCCGCTCGCACTGCGGGACCGGCTGATCGTGGAGATGCTCTACGCCACGGGGATTCGCGTGAGCGAGTTGTGCGGCCTGGACCTCGACGACGTGGACTTCTCGCGTCGGCTTCTGAGAGTGCTGGGCAAGGGCAACAAGCAGCGCACGGTGCCGTTCGGCGAGCCCGCGCTGCACGCGCTCAAGACCTGGGTGGCCGACGGCAGGCCCGCCCTGGCGACCGAGACGTCGGGGCAGGCGCTGTTGTTGGGCGCGCGCGGCAAGCGGATCGATCCGCGGCAGGCCCGCACCGTCGTGCACCAGACGATCGCCGCCGTCGACGGGGCACCCGACATCGGCCCACACGGCTTGCGGCACAGCGCGGCCACGCATCTGCTGGAGGGCGGTGCGGATCTGCGGGTGGTTCAGGAATTGCTGGGCCACTCGACGCTGGCGACGACGCAGCTGTACACCCACGTCACCGTCGCCCGGTTGCGGGCCGTGCACGATCAGGCTCACCCGCGGGCGTGATCACCGAAGCAGGCTGATGACCTTCGCAATGTCCGGCAGCGCCGACGGCCTGCCCGCCCACTGGTCGAACACGGTCCAGTAACTCACGCCGAACCGGTTGCGACGCTCGAGCAGTGCCTCCGCCATCTGTTCGTGCGTGCCGATCAACACGAACGGTGAATCCAGCACCGACTCGGGAGAGATGCCCCCGAAAGAAGCGGCCAGCTCGGCGGCGGCCGACTCCCGATCGTCGGTATGGACGACGAACTGGATCAGCGCGTTGAGTTCGATGGCGTCGAATCGATCTCCCGCGGCGTCGCGCACCACCGCGATGCGGTCCTCGAGGCCTGCGGCGTCGAAGTGCGTCAAGTGGACCTCGGTGGCGTCGTGGTTGTGCGTCATACCGGCGAACCCGGCGATGTCGGCGACCCGGCCCGCCAGTCGAAGTACACGGGTCCCGTTGCCGCCCAACAGTAGTGGCACACGGAAAGTGGGCGGCGACACCAGCGCGCCGGCGCTGGCGTGCACCCGGTAGTGCACGCTGTCGACGTCGACCGCAGCGCCGTCGAGCAGCGCACGAATCACCTCGACCGCCTCGATCAGCCGCGAGACCCGCGTGCCACCGGAGTCGAACGGGACACCGACGGCGTCGTACTCGGACTTCATGTGACCCGCGCCGAGACCCAGCTCGAACCGTCCGCCGGTGACCGCCGCGACGGTCGCGCTCTCGCGCGCCACCTCGACGGGATGCCGCAGGTCGTTGTTGAGCACCAGCGTTCCGGTGTGCAGGCGGGTAGTCGCCATGGCGGCAGCCGTCGCGCCCGCGAATGGGGACAGCATCGGGACGAGGTGGTCCGGGAACGTCAGCACGTCGAAACCGGCGTCCTCGACGGTCACCGCGAAGTCACCGAACTCCGCGCCGCGGGGTAGTGCGGTGGTGAGACCGAATCGGAGGGGCCGGAAGCGGTGGGCTTCGGAGGGCAGGAGCGCAGCGACCGGGGAATGTGGCTCGGAGGGCAGGAGCGCAGCGACCCGGGAATGTGACTCGGAGGGCACGCTCATGATTCGACGGTAGGCGTCACGGGCCGTGCAGCGGTTTGAGCCGGACCGGCGTCGTCACCACCAAACCCAGCGGGTCGACGTAGTCGGCGCGCGCGGCGGGACCCCACATCGCGCCCCAGTGCAGGCACGCGCCGCAGCCGGGATGGCCGGCCACCAACTCGCCGAGCACCGTTCCGGCGGTCACGCGCTGCCCCGCCCGCACCGCGGGTTGGACGGGTTCGTAAGTGGTGCGCAAGCCCCCGGGATGGGCGATCGACACCACCGGCCTGTCGGCGAGCCTGCCCGCGAACACCACGGTGCCCGCACCGGCGGCGTACACCGCCTGACCAGGTACGCCCGCCAGGTCGATACCGCGGTGGCCGCGGTTCCAGTTCGGCGACGGCGCGTCGAACACCCGCATGACCGCTGGCCGGGGGCGTAACGGCCAGTCCAACCGACCGGCCTCGGCCGTCGCAGGGGTCGCCGACACCAGGCCGACGGTCAAAAGGACGGCCAGCGCACGCATCGGCCCAGTTCAGCGCGCTGTGGTCGAGACCGCAACGCCGTCGGCGCACTCTGTGTATGAATGAGCCACTGTGGACGGCGACGATGGCAAAAGCATGCATGTCAACGGTGTAAACTCAGTCCCGCAACTTGCATCAGCGAGTTGACTTCGCGCGCCTGTGCGCAGCCCCGTAGTTCCAGGGTTGCACTCGCATGCCGGGCGGTCCCGTCTCAGGACGGGTCCGGCATCGCAGCAGACGCCAGGGCCAGGCATCACCCGATGCCGGCGACAACCGACAATGAAAGCTGGGCAAACCATGGCCGTAGTGACCATGAAGCAGCTGCTGGACAGCGGCACCCACTTCGGGCATCAGACCCGTCGCTGGAACCCCAAGATGAAGCGGTTCATCTTCACCGACCGCAACGGCATCTACATCATCGACCTGCAGCAGACGCTGACCTACATCGACAAGG
>JAVRPF010000153.1:0-5758 GCA_032162385.1 Mycobacterium sp. | reverse complement strand
ATCGGTACGGCCGTCGAGGAGTTCGTCCGCTGGTCGTCGCCCGTGCTGCAGTTCGCGCGTTTCGCCACCGAGGACACCGAGCTCGCGGGACAGAAGATCATGGCGGGCGACAAGGTCGGACTGTTCTACTGCTCGGCCAACCGCGACGAGAGCGTGTTCGGATCGCCGGGCGCCTTCGATCTCCGCCGTTCGCCCAACCCGCACCTCGGATTCGGTGGCGGCGGACCCCACTTCTGTCTTGGCAACCAACTGACCAAGAGTGAGCTGCGAAACCTGTTCCGCGAGCTGCTGACTCGATTGAAGCGAGTCGAATTCGGCGAACCGGACTTACTTCACAGCAACTTCGTGCACGGGATCAAGCGGCTTCCAGCGGTCGTCGAGTGACGGTGAGCGGAGACGCGCAGCGCAGCGCCACCTGCTCGACGTCTACGCCAAGGCGCTGGCTTCTTCGGGAGGACCGGAGTTCGATCGCGACGAACTGTGGACCCGCTACCGCCAGGCGGTGACCTACGCTTTCGTGTCGCCGCCGTCGAGGATCTGGAAACGGTTGCCGCTCTACGGCAGGCGATGTGAAGGTGGGTGGATGGACTTTTCACGGGTAGCGCTGTCAGACGAGGATCGGGCCTTCCAGGACGACCTCCGTGCGTTCCTCGCGACGATCGTCACCGACGAGGTCATTCAGCGCGATCGGCAGACGGGCGAGAACTTCGACGAAGGAGTCCACTGCGCGCTCGGCGCCGAGGGCTATCTGGCGGCCTACTACAACTCCGAAGCCGACGGTGGGTTCAATGCGCTGCGCTTGCGGATCTTCGAGCTGGAGATTGGTCGGTCGCACACGCCGTGGTTCCACTCGGGAACGACGGCCATGGTCGCCAAGGCGCTCCAGCAGTTCGCTACACCCGAGCTCGTCGCGAACGTCATGCCAGGGGTTCTGACCGGCCAGACGCGCCTTTGCCTCGGTTATACCGAGCCCGACGGCGGATCCGACGTGGCGACGTGCAAGACGCGTGCCGTGCGCGACGGCGGAGGCTGGATCATCAACGGCTCCAAGATGTTCACGTCCAATGCGCACAACGCGCAGTACGTCTTTCTCATCACCAACACCGATCCCGACGCGCCCAAGCATCAGAGCCTGACCATGTTCCTCGTCCCGCTGGATTCGCCTGGCATCGAGATCCAGGGCATCCGCACCGTCGACGGCGACCGGACCAACATCACCTATTACAGCGACGTGCGCGTCGACGACAGGTACCGGGTGGGCGAGGTCAACGGCGGATGGGTGGTGCTGCGGGGTGCGCTCAACGCCGAACACGGCACGGTCGAAAGGGATGCCGCCGGACTGCAGAAGATCGCCGCCATGTCCGAACACCTGGTGCTGCTGGCCGGAGTCGTGGACCGGATCGCGGGAATCGTGACCGACAAAGACCACTCGGGTCGGAGCCTCATCGACGACGAGTCGGTGCAGTACCGACTGGGCCGTGACATCGCCAGGATGGAAGCGGCCATGAGCACGCCGGAGATGTTCGGCCGCGTCGCCATTGCACAAACCATGCGCGAGGTAGCACCCGACCTGATGGACGTTCTTGGTGCTGCCGCCGCTCTGCCCGCAGGCACCAAGGGTGCAGCCGACTACGGAGGTGCGGAGTACATCTTCCGACTCGCCGGACCGACGGGCATCTACGGCGGCACACTCGAGGTGTTCCGAAACATGATCGCCCAGCACGCGCTCGGGCTTGGCCGACCCAACTACTCACCCCCTCGGGTGACCTGAAGATGAGAGTGTTCTGATGCGATTCAGCTTCACCCACCCGATGCACAGCCATCCGTACAACCCCGAACTGGTCAGTGGGTCAGGAGTGGCGACGGTGGCCGCCGCGGCCGAAGCGGCGGGGTTCAGCGGCTTCGGTTTCACCGATCACCCCGCGCCGACCCAGAGGTGGCTGGAGGGCGGTGGCCACGATGCGCTGGATCCGTTCGTGGCCATGGGGTTTGCGGCCGCGCACACCACGACGCTGCGGCTGATCCCGAACGTCGTCGTGCTGCCGTACCGGAATCCTTTCGTCGTCGCGAAGGCAGGTGCGACGCTGGACCTGCTCTCCGGCGGGCGCTTCACGCTGGCGGTCGGCGTCGGCTACCTGAAGCGCGAATTCGCGGCTCTGGGAGTCGACTTCGACGAGCGCGCCGACCTCGTCGAGGAGGCGCTGCAGGTGATTCGGGCAATCTGGACCACCGACGACGTGAGCTTCGATGGCCGCCACTTCACCGCCAGTGGTATCACCGCCCATCCTCGACCGGTGAGCCTGCCGCACCCCCCGATCTGGATCGGCGGAAATACGGCTGCGGCGCGGCGCAGGGTCGCTGCCTACGGCGACGGATGGTGCCCGTTTCCCGCCCCCGCGGTGTTGGCCGAGACCGCGCGCACCGCTGCCATGGAGTCACTGGACGATTTGAAGGCGGGCATCGACGATCTGCGCCGTCGCTGCGAGGCCGCCGGGCGCGATCCGTCGGCGCTGGACGTGACGTTCACCAACGCCACGGGCGGAAACCCGGCGGACGACGACTTCAACGCCGACGCATTCCTGTCCGGCCTGGAGAAGCTGACCGCGCTGGGCCTCACCTGGGTTCAGGTGCAGGTGCCCGGCGACAGCCTGGCGCACGCGGTGGAGACCATCGAGAAGTTCGGCAAGCTGGTCATCGACGCTGCGTGACCGACGATTGCGGTAACTCGGCCAGGACGTCTACCCGGGTCTCGTCGAAACCGAGAAAGCCTCTGATTGGCAGGGTTTCGGGCGGCGGATCCTCATAGCTCCAGGCCACGTCGTTGACGACGGTGTCGCCGATGGCCGCGGACCAGTACGTCGCCACGCCCTTGTAGTTGCAGTAACTCGACGACTCGGATCGCCGCAACAGGTCGGTACGTACTCGGGCGGGCTCGACGTACGGCCGGGCGCAAGCGACGTCTCGAAGACGATCACGGTGTCCGCGGAGTCCACCAGCACCGTGCCGGCCACCTCGACGCGCAGACCGCGGTCGGTGGGTCGGCAATCCACCCGGTGGTACGGGTTCGGCGGGTAGTGCACCAGCCTGCGCCCTTCCTCGAACCACGCGTCCACGGCGTCCCACGGCACGTGCACGTATCCCGGAGCCTCGGCCACCGGTCCGTGCTGAAGGTCGCCGACCCCGTCGGCCTCGAACGCGTAGCTGAGCGCATGGCCCCGCCGGTGCACCAGCAGTGCGTGCTCGGTGTCGATCACGGTGCGGCCGTTCACCTGCGCCACGATCCGTCGGGGGTGGGGTTCGACGAACACCACGTCATCGGGCAACGCCGGCGAGAACCAGCCGGCGGGATCGGCGCTGAGAGGACCGCGGCCGGCGACCAGGCTCATCGTCCTTGCTCGAATCTTCGGCGTTCGCTCACCGTTTAATGTTTACAAGAACAATCGAGAATGTCACGCCAGACGGTGGTTGCCCTGGGGACGGGTCGGCCCTAGCGCACCGCGTCGTTCGCGGACGAAGCGGCGCGTGTCGTCTCAGATGGTTCGGGGTGATCCGCCGGGGTGGGTCAGGGATGCGGTCAGGCCGGGGAGCAGGAGATCGAGGAAGCGGTCGAGTTCGGCGGCGCCGTCGTAGGCGGCTAGGGCGGGTGCCAGCTCACGCAGTAGGGGAAATTCGGTGATCGCGAGCCGGTGCAGACCGAGCCGGAGTACATGATCGGTTTCCTCGGGTCGCTCGACGACCTCCTGCAACTCGTTGAGGATGTGGCCGTGCAGGTAGCCGAACAGCACCCGGTAGATGTGTAGGGCATCGTCGCCGGCGAATCCGGCGGATGTGAGCAGTGCGAGGACGTCTTCTAGTGGCCGCAGCATTCCCGGTGGCCGCTGCCCGAGCGGGGTGGCCAACGGTCGAGTGACCAGCAGCGGCACCACGTTGGGGTGCGCCAGGGCCAATTCGCGGAAGTCGCGCGCGACGGTGCGCAGTTGACCGGCCCAGTCCGGGTCTGTGTTGTCCACTGATAGCTGCGCGAGGACGATCTCGGCGACGCCGTCGAGCACGGCGGCCTTGTTGGCGACGTGCCGGTAGAGCATCACCGGATCCCGGCCCAGTGCGACGCTGAGGCGGCGCATCGACAATCCGTCCACTCCGTCGCGGTCGACGATGCTCAGCGCAGTCTGGAGGATCATCGACCGGGTGAGCTGACCGGTGGTTCCGCGGGTTGCCGTGACGGATGCGTCACCGTCGTCAGCGCCCGCGTCTGGGCCGGTCGGCTGTCTCGTCATTGCCGCAGCACTTCCCTCTGCCTCGTTAAAGGCACTCAGCAAACGCAGGTCAACATTGCTTGTTAACGCTGTAGGTTAACACTGTGTTCACACTGTTGACAGTTGCGTCGGTGGGGCGTCTACTGGAGTTCTAGCACCGGGGTCAGAGGCGTCGAATTGGTTGTCATCGTTGGATTAGTTGTCCTGCTTGCCGCCGTGATCGTCGGGTTCATGGGCGTGCTGACCAACGCGGGGGCCGCTCACTCGTTGACCGAGAACTTCGCCGTATTCGGCTACAACGTCACCGGGTCGACCGGCACTTTGTTCCTCTTGGGGATCGTGGTCGGCGCGGTGGCGATGCTGGGACTGAGCGTGTTGCTGGTCGGTGCTTGGCGCACCGCAGGCCGCGGGCGCGATGCCCGACATGAACTCAAGAGGTCCCATCGCCAAACGGCGTTTCTGAACCAGGACCGCGACAACCTGCTCGAACACCAGCAGGTCGGCGCTGCCAGTGGTTCGACGGCGAACTCGGAAGGGGCCACGACCCGCTGGAGCAGGGTTCCCCTGCTCGGTCGCTGGTCGCGCGGTCGACAACCGACGGGCACCGCGCACGCCGCCGGACCCCGGTAGCCACCGAACGCAGACCGAACTCGCGGCCTGTGATCACCGAAACGAAGGAATCCGCAATGAGTATTGGCAAGAAGATCGCCCACAAGGCCGAGGCGGTCAGGGGCGCCACCAAGAAGTACTTCGGCCGCGCCACCGGCAACACCCGCCTGCGCACCGAGGGACGCGTGGATCAGTTCAAGGGCAACACCAAACAGGCAGGGGACAAGGTCAAAGACGCCTTCAAACACTGACCACGCAGAGCCGCTCATCGGTTCCCGTACACCTGCAGAAACTAGGCAAACGCAATGATCGTCCTCGGAATCATCCTTCTCGTCGCCGGATTCCTGTTCAACATCTCCCTGCTGTGGACCATCGGGCTCGTCCTCCTGATCATCGGCTTGGTGCTGATGGTCATGGGAAGGACGGGACGCGCTGTCGGTGGCCGCCGCCATTACTACTAACCGGTCACGTAACCACCGGCTCTACTCGCGTAGATGATTCACCGCCCCGCGAACACGACACGACCAACACCGCACGTCGCGGCGACGGGTATCTCGAACGTTTGCCCTGAATCACCAGTCGGCCCGACGACCCATTTCACGACGTGGCGATCCGCCACCCCTCGCACGTCGAAGATCCAAGGAGAACAGCATCCGTTTCGTAACGCTGCTGGTGATCGTGTGGCTGATCGTGGGCGCAGTCGCAGCCGGCCAACGCGGGTATTTCACCAACGCCAAACAGAACTGTGCCAGCGCGGGGACGATCGCGGTGACCGTGATCGCGGGAACACTCAACTACCTGGGTGTCAATCCCAAAGTAACGGACTGTGAATTGCCGCAGCCCAGTCCATAACGCCCACAGCTTAATTCCAACCGATTGAGCCATTGACCATG
>JAVRPF010000152.1:0-7014 GCA_032162385.1 Mycobacterium sp. | reverse complement strand
TGCACCAGCAGCGGACCAGCCTGTCCGACGAGCCCAAGCCGGAGCAGAAGAAGCAGTCCAAGTTGCCGCCGCCGAACGCGGTGCTGCGCATCACGCCCGGGCAGATCCGCCGCTACGCCTCAGTCGGAGGTGATCACAACCCGATCCACACCAACTCGATCGGCGCCAAGATGTTTGGCTTCCCGACCGTCATCGCGCACGGAATGTTCAGCGCCGCAGCAGTTCTGGCCAACATCGAGGGCCAGATCCCCGACGCCGTCAAGTACGCGGTGCGGTTCGGCAAGCCCGTGGTGCTGCCCGCGCGGGCCGGCCTCTACGTCGAGCGGACCACCGACGGCTGGGAGTTGTCCTTGCGCAACCTGTCGAAGGGCTACCCGCACCTGACGGGGACCGTGACGGCGCTGTAGGCCGTCAATCCCTGGTCACTGCGTCGCGCGGCTGCGGCCAGCGTCCCCACGCAGCCACTGCCACCAGGGCCAGACCGGCCAGCGTCAGCGGCACCGCCCAGCCCCGTCGAATCCATACGGCCCGGTTGCATTGCGCCGCATACTGAGTGGGCCCCGAGGCAGTCGCCCGAGGTGGCGGGTTCGCGGTGTACATGTCGGCCTCGACCGCCTGGTCGGCATCCGGCGCCACTGCGGTCCCGCAAGGAATCTGCATGCCCCAGGGATCGTAGTCGCCGAGCTGAATCGGATAGTAGAAGGCGACCACTCCGATGAGTGCGATGACGCCCGCCACCATCCCGACGACGAAGCGATCTCGCATCGGTGTTCTCACGCCTGCCCGCCCGTCAGCCATGTGCCGCGAGTGGACTGGTCATCAACGGTGATCGCATTCGGACCTCCCCGACCTCTTCTCGCAGGAGTCCCCGCCAGATGGCACCGATTCCGGATGATCCACTCGGGGACCAGATCCTGGCGGCCGCGGCACTGGTGTTCGCCGAGGGCGCCAGTTCGGCGTTCTGGTTTCTCCGCACCCATTTGGCCGGCGGTGCGCTTGCCACCGACCTCGATCTGGTCTGGCCACCGCGGGTCGCGACCCGCTGCCCCGTCATCGCGGTGGCCACCTCACACGTCGTGGACACCCTGGTCGCGGTGGAACCCGGCGGCGGCACCATCGCAGACCCGGACGCCTTGAGGGAGGTGATGGCCGACTGACCCATTCGCTGCTACTGGCGCCGAGTAGTGCCGCACCCCTGACCAGTCGTGAGTCGACCGCCGATTACCTGACGCGCTGCCTGGTACCGCTGGTGCGCGCCGCCGGAACGGCGTGAGGCCGTGCCATACTCCCTGTTAGTAATCGCGTAACACACTAACTACCGAAGGACCACGGCAATGGCCGACCAGGAGCCCGACCGCACAGGAGTCGCGATCCTCGACGCGGCTCTGCGGGTTCTCGTCGACTTCGGCGTGAAGCGCGCGACCGTCGAGCTGGTAGCCAAGTACGCCGGTGTTTCGCACATGACGGTGTACCGGCGCTGGCCTGCAAAGAACGAGCTCCTCCTCACGGCCGTGATGACCGAGTTCAGGCGGCTCTTCACCGACGTGTACGAGGAAGCCCGGCAGCTGGATTCCTTCGACGACAAGGTCGTCTGCGGCTTCACCGGAATCCTGTGGCGCATCCGGAGCCACCCCCTCATGGCGCGGGAACTGGCGACCGAGCCGGAAGTGGTGCTGCCCTTCTTGACCACGGCCGCCGGGCCGGCCATGGACATGGCGATCGCCTTCGGCGCGGAGAACATGCGGCGAGCGGCCAAAACAGATGGCCTCACCATGACCGACCCCGTGGCACTCGCCGAGGTCCTGGTGCGGCTCGCGCACTCGCTGCTGCTGGCACCTCTTCCGAAACCGACCATGCAGAGCAAGGCGGACGTGGCCGACTACGCCCGTCGCTTCATCCTTCCGCTTACCCGCAGCGCGGCAGTACCCGCCTGACCCGATGGGCGCCCGTGCGGTGAATCAAACCGAATGTCGGCGCGGCGAACAAACGCGTCCACGCGGTGTTATTCGCTTAAAAAGTCAATAACATCGTAACGTCGGGTGCCGGGCCCTCGGGTCGCTACGCTCCTGCCCGCCGAGCCTCGATCTCCGAGTCGCCGCGGTCGTGCCCGCCATCGGAGGGCCTGCCCTTCAAACCCCGCCAGAACAGGTTGATCATCAACTCGGCGGCCTCGTTGACATCGGCGTCGCCGGTGCTCACCCGAGTGGCCACCGCCTCGCCCGCGCCCACCAGCGCGACGGCCATCATGTCGAAGTCGGTGTCCGGCTCGGGGTGCCGGGTGCCCGAGAGCAGCAGCCTGCCGACCAGGTCGATGATCCGCTCGCGGCCCTCCCGCACGGTGTGGGCGAACGCCTGCGAACTGGTGGCCTGGCTGTAGAGCACCATCCACGACGCCCGGTTGGCGTCGATGTAGCTCAGGAACGACACCACGGCGTTGCGCAGCAGTTCCTTCGGGCTCTGGGTGAAGTCGATGTCGGCGCGCACCACGTCGACGAAGCGACCCAGTTCGCGGTTCAGGCAGGCGCCGAACAACTCCTCCTTGGACCCGTAATAGAGGTAGAGCATCGGCTTGGAGATCTCGGCCTGCGCGGCGATCGCGTCCATCGAGGTCTCGTGGTAGCCGTTCACCGAGAACATCTGTACCGCGGCGTCGAGCATCTGCTGCTCACGCACAGCGCGCGGTAAGCGCTTCGTCCCTCCGGCCATTGGTTCAGGGTAAGCAATGGCCGCCTCCCGAGCCTCGCCAAGCCCGTAATGGGTCGCTCACGGCAACAGTTCGGCGCGGCGCTGCTCCTCCCACAACGCCATGCGGGTGCGCGCGGGTTCGCCGATGGCATCCATGACCAGCGGGATGAGTAGTTCGGTCAGCAGGAAGCCCGCCGCCATGCTCTGGTAGACCGTGCCCACGGTGCTCGACGCAGCGAGCACGACCTCGGCCTCGGGTGCCACCGGACACGCGAGGTCGTCGGTGATCAGCAACACGGTGGCGCCGGCGCGATGCACGCTGGCGGCCAGTTCTGCGGAGCTGCGCTGATACCGGTGGTAATCGAACACCACGACGACGTCCCTACGAGTCAGCTCCATCATCGTGCCGAGGTCGCGGCCACGGGGATCGGTGAGCAACCGCACCCCAGGACGCAGTTGTTCGAGATGTGCGGCCAGATGCATCGCCAGCAGGTGCGAGAACCGCCCACCGTGCAGATGGAGCGGCCTGCCGAGATCCGACAGCAGTGCCACCGCGGCCTCCAGCGCCGAGTCCGGTAGCAGGGCCAGCGTCTCGACGGCCCGGTCGTTCTGGCCGCGGGCCTGCTGCAACAGCCGATCGAGCAGGCCGCCCGCCGTGGGTGCCTCCGGCAGCCGGGTGATCGGTCCGCTGGACTGCGCGGTCAGCTCGGCGCGCAGCGTGACCTGCAGGTCGGTGAACCCGTCGTACCCGAGGGACTGCGCGAACCTCAGCACGGTCGGCGGGCTGACCTCGGCGCGTTCGGCAAGCCTTGCGGCACTGGCCAGCCCGGCACTGGGGTAGTCGGCGAGCAGCGCGCGTCCCACCCGTCGTTCCGCGCGACTGAGGGCAGGTAGCGCCGCATTGGCGCGGGTGGCCACGCTCTCCCGTGTCATCCCGTCGCTTCGCTCGCCCTGGACGGTCACAGCGATCAACCTGTCACGAGGGGATGCAGGGTCATCGACAAGTCGGCCATCGAGACTGCGGCCACGCACTCCGGTGGCAACGGTTCCCACGCCAGGTCGCCGAAGCCGGTGGATCCGACGACCAGTGTGCCGTCATCGGGACGGGTCAACCGCAACGCAAAGTAGTCCTCGAGGTGGTCGGCGGGCAGCTCCGCGGCAGTGATCTCCTCGATGTCCTCGTCGAGCAGCCGGCTACGGGCATGCGCGTGGACGACGATCAGCTGGTCCTCGCCGAGAAGAAGTGCGTTCAGGCTGGCGTCGGGATACATCTGCCGCAGCTGAGCCACCGCCCGCCGGACGGCCTCGGCGAGATTCGGTGCGGCACCGCGGTGTTGGCGGATCAATCCGAAGTAGCGCTCACTGTCAGTGGTGCCTCGCAGCGACGCGGCGATCCCGGGTTCGAGCAGGCCGTCCAGCAGCCCCATCGGCTTGATGGAGCCGTTGTGCGCCATGGCCATCCCGTCGGCGACGAAGGGATGGGAGTTCTGCGGCTGCACTGCAAATCCATTGGTGGCCCAGCGCAGGTGGACGAGGGTGGCAGCGGCCCGCTGGTCGTGAGTGACCGCGGTGAAGGCCGGGTCGTCCAGTGCGCTGCCTGCCGAGACCTGAGCCTGCGGATCCTCCCCCAGTTCACCGATGGCCGCGACACCCCAGCCGTCACCGTGCACCTTGGTCAGCGCGACGAAATCCTTCAGCACCCTGTCGCCGACGGCGTCAGCGACGGTGATCGGTGTGGCGGAGACGACACTCAGCAGCCGGCACATCGGGCCATCCTCCGTTCCGAGATTTTATGAATCAATCCTAATACGCCGAATTTAAAGATTCTGAAACATCCATGACATAGCTTTCTCGAAGACTCACGTTGCCCGCTCACTACGGACGAGGAGGATGCATGCCGGTGTCGAGCGACGACCGCATCGAGGAGCTGCGCGCCGACGGTGTGGAACTCGTGGCCGGTTCGGTGACCGATCTGGCAGGCGTCACCAGGGCCAAATACGTGCCGCTGCGGCGACTCGGCGATTTCCAGCGCTCCGGGATGGGCGTTTCACCGTCATGGAGCGTGTTCTGCGTCGACAGCGGCATCGCCTTCACGCCGACCATCGGCGTTGCCGGTGACCTGAGGATCCGCATCGAACCGGCCGACGTACGGGTGGTAGACGACGGAGTGGCCTGGGCACCAGGCAATCTCAACGACCAGCACGGCCGCCCGGCGCCGCTGTGCCTGCGCTCGATCCTGGCGGCCACCGAACGGGTGGCGGCGGACCGCGGCCTGAATGCCCTGCTCGGTGCGGAACTCGAGTGCACGATGGTCGCCCTCGACGGCAACCCCGCATCAACGGCACCGTGGTCGCCCTATGGCATCCGCACCTCGCTCGAACGCTCCGCGTTCCTGGTCGACCTCGCCGGCTCCGCCGAGCGCGCCGGGCTGAACGTCGAACAGATCCACACCGAGTACGGGCACGATCAGCTCGAGGTCTCACTGGCGCCGGACACCCCTGTCGCCACGGCTGATGCCGTCATCCTCGCGCGGATCGTGATCGGCAGGGCCGCAGCCAGGCACGGGCTGCAGATCTCGTTTTCGCCGGTGCCCTTCGAAGGAGCGGCGGGAAACGGCGCACACCTGCACTTGTCGTTGGCCGACGGCCAGGGCCCGCTGTTCTCCGGCGGTGACGGCCCTTACGGCATGCGGCCTGCCGGCGCATCCGCCATCGCCGGGGTCATCGACACCCTGCCGGATCTGCTTGGCGTTTATGCTGGTTCGGTGCTGTCGGCGCTGCGCCTCAAGCCCGGCAACTGGGCGGGAGCGGCGGCGTGCTGGGGTCTGGAGAACCGCGAAGCGGCGGTGCGTTTCGTCGCGGCCACCCCAGGAAGTCCGCACGGCGCCAACGCCGAACTCAAACTCATCGACCCGAGCGCCAACCCGTACCTTGCCGCCACGGCGTTCCTCGGTAGCGCACTGCGCGGCATCGAGCGCAGTCTCGACCTGCCCGACGAGATACCCGAGGATCCCGTCAAGTCGGGTGCGACACCGCCTCCGCTGCCGACCGAGCAGGCCGCCGCGATCGAGGCCATCGCAGGCTCCGCGACCGCGGCGGAGCTGCTCACCCCCGAGGTCATCGATGCGCTGGTCGCGGTGCGACGGCACGAGATGTCCACGTTCGGCGGCCTGCCGCCTGCCGAGACCACCCAGGCGCTGCGCCTCGCCTGGAGCTGTTGACCTTCTGCGGACGTGAGGAACACATGGTGCAAGACAAGGAGACATCGATGAGTACGAATGTGTCGGCTGGCAAGCCCGAGGGAGCCGATCGACTTCCGCACCGTCGCCTGCCTTTCTGGGTGGCGCTGGCACTGTCTGTCGCCCTGGTCGGGCCGACCCTTGCGATGTCCGGAAACGGGCAGGGCCTGATCGGCACCGTCGGCAAGGCGATTCCACTGGTGTTCCTGATCGGCCTCGTCGGGGTGTCGCTGGTCGGGTACAGCTTCGTCCGGCTGACCCGCCACCTCAATCACGCCGGTTCGGCATACGGATTGGTTGGTGGCACCATCGGACCGAGGACGGGATTCTTCTCCGGCTTCGCGATGCTCGGGGCCTACTGGGGATTCGCCATCGGGACCCTGGCCTTGACCGCCGCGTTCGTCAACGCCTTCATCGCCGAACTGCAGGCGGGCAACGACCACCCATACCAGCTGCCGTGGTTGATGGTCGTCGCTGTGGGCGCCGTGATCTCATTCCTGTTGTCCGGCCGCGACATCCGGCTGCTGGCGAAGATCCTGCTCGTCATCGAGGGGATCGGCATCCTGTCCATGATCGTGCTGGTGGTGGTGATCTTCGCGAAGGGAGGTGCCCCGACGACCGGGGTCGACTTCAGCGCGTTCTCGTTCGACGGCGTGTCCGCCTCGGCCGTACTCAGCGCCGTGGTCGCGGCCTTTCTGTCGTGGGCAGGTTTCGAGGCGTGCGCGTCGATGGGTGAGGAGACCGACGATCCCGGCCGCAACATCCCGCGGGCGCTGGCCGGGACGCTGATTCTGACCGGTGTGCTGTTCGTCGTCGTGATGTTCGCCCAAGTCGTCGGTTTCGGAACTGACCAGGCCGGGCTCGATGCCTTTCAGAATTCGGGAAACACGTTGGGGGACTTGGGCAGTAGCTACGTTGGTCAGTGGTTCAGCCTGTTGATCATCTTCACCGCGATAGTGTCGGCGTTCGGCTGCCACCTGGCCTGCGCGGCGACGTCCGGTCGGATGCTCTACGCGTTCGGGCGCGACGGGTTCGGCCCGAAGGCGTTGGCGCACATCCACGAGGGCACTGGTGGTCCACGCCGCGCAACC
>JAVRPF010000151.1:0-10588 GCA_032162385.1 Mycobacterium sp. | reverse complement strand
GCCGTCGAATCGGCCCCGCATCGTTGACGCCGCGTTCTGGTGCTGGCTCGCCGCGGCTGTTCTCACCGCCGCTCTCGGCCTGCTGATGGCGACCCAAGGGTCTGCGTCCACCCCGCTGTTCTTCCGGCTGGCGGGAGTCCTGTTGGTGGTCGTGGGACTGGCCCAGGGGTACCTGGCGGGACGGGCGCGCAAGGGCCAGTTGCGGTTCGCCAGCGCAGGAGTGGGCCTGGCCATGTCCTCGGTGGCGTTCCTCGCGGTGCTGCTGCTGTTCGGCTCGTCGATCCTCGGCATCGGCTTCGTCGCCGCGATCATGATCCTGATGATCACCGGTTCGGTGTTGATCCAGCGCGGGTCGGCCCAGGAGTGGTTCGAGGCTGTGGAGTGAACGAGGCGCCTGCGCCGGAGGTCGACGTCCTGTTCCGTGAACCGGGCGCGTCCTGGCTGTGGTTACTGGCCGGGCCGGCGGCGGGGATCGCGATGCTGCTGATCCAGATCTCGAGTGGATATGGCCCGCGGCCGCTGGTGCCCGGCATCTTCCTGGTGCTCGTCACGGGGTTCCTGGCCATCCAGATCAAGGCCGGGCGTATCCACACCTCGGTGGAGCTCACCCCCGAGTACCTGCGCCAGGGCGCCGAGACCATCCTGATTCCGGAGATCGTCAGGATCTATCCGGAGGCCGAGGGCCGCGAGGTGCCGAAGTGGCAGTCGGCGCGCGCGTTGGGCGAGCTGACGGGTGTACCGCGGGGGCGGACGGGCATCGGCGTCAGACTCACCAGCGACCGCACCGCGCAGGCGTGGGCCCGCCGGCACCGCGAACTGCGTGCCGCGCTGAACTCGCTGGTGGACGAGTCGACGCGATGAAGACACGGCTCCGCGCGATCATTGAACTGGTACTGGCTGCCGCGGCAGTGATCGGTTGCGTGCTGAGCTGGCTGGCGGCCGACTCGACCGCCGACGTCGCTCCCGTCATTGCCGGCGAGCCGTCCAAGACGTCGACCGTTTACGATCCGTCGTTGATCACGTTGTCGCTGCTCCTGGTCACGGTCGCGGGGGCGTTGCTGGTCGTCGGGGTGGCCCGCTGGCGCCGCGTCTCATGAGCCTGGTCACTCGCCGATGGAACAGAGTCCAAAATCTGTAACACTGTTCCACGTGACTGAACTGGGCGAGAGCCCTCAGCAGGCCGACGCGCTGCCCTTGGGACCCGAGTCCCTGGTGTGGCGCTACTTCGGCGACCACCGGATGTTCCTGATCGGACCGCGCCCGGCGGTGTTGCAGAACATGCTCGCCGAACTCGGGCAGGGCGTGCTGGACCACTCGGTGTTCTTCGATGACACCGCGGCCCGCATCAAGCGCTCGCTGCCACCGATCTTCATGACGGTCTACGGCGCCGAAGACGACAACTGCGGCACCCAGGTGCGCGACTTCCACGAGGACATCAAGGGCGACATGCCGGACGGCAACCGCTACCACGCGCTCGATCCGGAGACCTACTTCTGGGCGCACGCCACCTTCGTCGAGCAGGTGCTGTACTTCGCCGACACCTTCGTCAAGCGTCTCACCGAGGCCGAGAAGGAGCAGATCTACCTGGAGTCCAAGACGTGGTACCGCCGCTACGGAGTCAGCGACCGGCCGATGCCCGCCGATTACGCCGAGTTCCGACGGTATTGGGACCGCATGATGGACGAGATCGTCGTCGCCCATCCCACCGCGAAGTATGGCGTCGGTTACGTCACCAAGGGCTTCCCGCGTCCCAAGGGCGTGTCGCCGTTGGCCTGGCGGCTGGTGTCCCCGGTGTTCAACCCGGTCGCGGCGTTCATCACCACCGGCGGGATGCCGCCGCGGGGCCGCGATCTGCTGGGCCTGCCGTGGAGTCCACGCAAGGAGACGGCCTACCAGGCCTTCACCGCGCTGTGGCGGACCCGACCGGTGAACTGGGTGTGGGATCGTCTACCAATGCGATGGCGCTACAACACGTTCGCGCAGGCGGGCTATGGCCGCGGCTGATCCCTCCACGGAGGCCATCCTCGACGCGGCGCTCGTCGAGTTCGAACGTCACGGCTTCAACCGCGTCGCCCTCGACGACGTCGCGCGCCGTGCCGGCGTCAGTCGCACCACCATTTACCGGCGGTTCGCCAACCGCGACGAACTGGTGGGCGCGGTCATCGAGCGCGAGAACGTGGTGCTGTTCGCCGACATCGCCGCCGAGCTGAAGAACGCCGGTCCGAAGTCGAATTACTACGTCGAGGCGTTCACCCTGTCCATCCTGCGGTTCCGCCGCCACCGGGTGCTCAACCAGATGATGGTCGACGAGCCCGCTCTGGTACTTGCGCTGGCCGACCGCTACTACGGCGCTGGCATCGAGCGGATGGCTGAGGCGCTGCGGGTGATCTTCCCGGCGGGGTTCGCGGACCGGATCGGGGAGCAGGCCATCGACGACCTGGCCGACACCATCCTGCGCTACGCGGCGATGGTGCTTCTGCTGCCCAGTGCTCAACCGCTGGACACCGCCGAGGACATTCGGGACTTCGCCACCAGGCACTTCCTGCCCAGCCTGCCCGCCGCGCTGCGTGCCGTGCCGGTATAGCAGCCACTGTTTCGTAGCTCACACATTCGGGCAGCCCATGGGCATGGCTACAGAAGAGCAACACCTCACAGAGATGCCCGAAGTCACCGACGAGCACAGGGCCAAAGCCAAGGCGATGGTCGACGCCTACGACGAAGACCGACCGACGGTCACGATGCCCGGTACCGGGGGCGCCGTCGCAGGCACAGCGGTCAATGACTGGCTCGACGACGACGGCAACCCCAAGTTCTCCGACCAGTCCGAGGACGAAGGCTAGCGGCGAGGGGAGCCCAGGCTGGTAGTCGTGGCGCCCCTCGAGCAGATCGCCCCCGCCTTCGTAGAGATGGCCCACTCGATCGTCTGGGCGTCGGTCGCCACCGTCGACCGCGACGGACGTCCGCGCAGCCGCATCCTGCACCCCATCTGGGACTGGGACGGCACGGATCTCGTCGGGTGGATCGCCACCTCTCCGACGCCGATCAAGCACGAAGATCTCGCGATCCATCCCGACATCGCGGCGAGCTACTGGACGACCAACCAAGACACCTGCAGCGCCGACTGTTCGGCGCAATGGTTCTTCGATGACGAGACCCGAATCGCGGTGTGGGACAAGTTCAAGAACGGCCCGGTACCGGTCGGCTACGACCCGGCGATCATCGAGCCGTGGAAAGACGGTCCCACCTCAGCTGCCTTCGCCGCATTGCGCCTGACGCCCCGGCGGCTCAGGGTGATGCCCGGCACCGTGATGACGCAAGGCGAAGGCGAAGTGCTCCGCTGGAGGGCGGTGTAGGAGCGGGGTATCAGCAAAATCTGTGGATCGTGCTAGGAAACATCGCGATCGGACCAATTCCTCTTTCCTGCCGTGTGGCGTTTCCCACATCATGGGCTGCAACCGGGCAAGGGGAGGGCCATCAAATGCAGTCGACACAGCAGGCGACGCGCGAAGGAGTCCCACCAAACGCTGGCAGCCACGAGACAGTGCTCCGCATCCGGGTCGAGCCCGCTGACGTCGGCATCGTCGGCTTCGTCGACGGTGGCAAACTCCTCGAATGGATCGACAATGCTGCCTACGCCGTTGCCGCATTGTGGAGTGGCCGCGATTGCGTCGTCGCCTCCGTCGGCAACATTCACCTCGACCGGCCCATCAGCGTCGGTGAACTCGTCGAAGTGCGCGCCAGCCTCGTCTATACCGGGCGCAGCAGTATGCACATCCTCATCACCGTCTGCTCCAGCGATCCCACCCGGGCCAAAGCAGCTCAAACCTCGCAGTGCCCAATCATTTTCGTTGCCGTGGACGACGGCGGCAACCCCTCTGAGGTCCCCCCGTGGACACCGGTCACCATGCTTGAACTGCAACGACAACGACAAGCGCGGATCCGGATACCGATGCGTAGACGCATTGAAGGCGCCATGGCCGCCGAAAGCTACACCGTAGAGGGCACCGGCCCCCGCGCCACGCTGCGCTTCCTCGCCACCCCTACCGACGTCAACTGGGGCGGCGGAGTCCACGGCGGCCAAGTCATGCGGTGGATCGACGACGCGGCTCGCGTGTGCGGAGCCGGCTGGACCGCCGCGCAAGTCATCACGTCCTACGTCGCCGGGATCCGCTTCTACCGGCCCATCATCATCGGCGACGTCATCGAAGTCACCGCACGAATCATTCACATTGGACCGCGCAGCATCCACACCAGCATCCACGTCACCACCGCCGACGCCCACGGTGCTCGACCTCACCTCGTAGCACACGGAGTGGCCGTCGTGGTTTCACTCGACGAGCGCGGCGAAGCCCGGCCTGTCCCACAGTGGGAACCCGACTCCGACGAAGGCCATCGACTCGATCAACACGCCCGGCACCTCATTGAGCTACGGCAATTCGTCGAACCCTTCACAACTGCAGCCGCAGTCCCAGCCGTAAGCCCATGGACCCGTGTCCCAGATGCCCACCTATCAGCGACTTTTCGTCACCGGGAAGGCCGGTTCTGCCGTTTGGGCGCCGATCGTCGCTCGTAGCGCATCACGACCTGCGCAACAGAACGGCCTCGTCGAACGGAAGGCGGGCGAAGATCGGCCTCCAGAACCCCGTCACCTGTCGGGCCGCCTCGGCCTTCGGCACGACCGTGGGCTCGGCAAGATCGATCGTCCTGCCGTAGCGCCGCATCCGGCCGCCGCCGGCCGCGGTGATGTTCTTCAGCCAGTCGCGGTTGGGCCCGTAGGTCAGCAAGATCGCGACGCCTTCGTCGGTGCTGAACACCGTCAACGGCGTGCGGAATTGCTTGCCCGATTTGCGCCCGACGTGCTCGAGGATGCCAAACGTCGGCGCCCAACCCGCCCACAGCCGTTGGATCGGGTTGGTGACGTGCCGGTTGAACCTGGCCAGCCATTGCGGTAGTTGCATACAAGCCATCAAACTCGTTGTTCATGGCCTACCTCAAGCCGCCCTGGTTCACCCGCACCGTCTTCAACAAGATCGCGATGGCGACAGGGATCAGCAACAGCGAAGCGCTGACCGTGACCAAGCGCGTCAGCAACCAACCTCAAGAGATCCCGGTGGTCGTGCCCGACGTCGACGGGGTGATGTACCTGGTCTCGACCCGCGGCGAGACGGAGTGGGTGCGCAACGTCCGCGCCGACCCAAACGTCACGGTCGGCAAGACCAGGTACGTGGCCGCTGAGGTGCCGGATGAGCAGCGGGCGCCGATTCTGGCCGTGTACCGGCCGCTGGCCGGCAAGGTCGTCGAGGGTTACTGGCGGCAACTGCCCGACGACGCCGATCATCCCGTCTTCGCCCTCGCACTGGCTACCTAGCGTTCATGATGGAACCCGAAGGCTGAAGCCCACAGCTGGACCATCACGTGAACTGGAGTACGCACATCCTCGACCCGCCCATACGTCGCCCGCAGCCAGGTGCGACGGTCGCGACGACCGACACGCCCGACGTAGGGGCGTTGCCGTTGGCGCCGAAGAACCCGCTGCCGATCCGGCAGTTGGTGAAGGCGGTGAGGAATCTCGACAAGGGACAGGAACCAATACGCGACGCGGGCGGCCCGATCACCCGCGTGCAACTGGGCCCGAAGTGGGTGGTCCCGCCACTCGTGGTGGTCACGTCGCCGGACGGCATCCGCGACGTGTTGGGACGCAACGACGCCTTCGCCGATCGATGCATCGTCCACGAGGAAGTGGCGGACATGGCGGGCGACAGCCTGTTCGTCCTGCCCAACGAGCAATGGCGTCCCCGCAAGCGCGCACTGCAACCGGTGTTCACCATTCAGAACGTCCGCTCTTTTGGTGGCCACATGTCCCGGGCGGCGCAGACGTTCGTCGACCGCTGGCGCGACGACGGTGAAGTCGACCTCGACGTGGAGTGCCGCCGACTGACGATGCGGTCGCTTGGCCGCTCGGTTCTGGGCATCGATCTCCACGAAAGTGCGGAGGTGATTGCCGAGCACATGCACGTCGCGTCCTCCTACACCGCCGATCGAGCACTGCGGCCGGTGCGTGCACCGCGATGGTTGCCGACTCCTGCCCGCCGCCGCGCTAGTGCCGCGGTGGCGGCGATGCGCCAGGTCACCGACGAGATCCTGCAGGCGTGCCGAGCCGACCCGACCCGTGACGCACCGCTCGTTCACGCGTTGATCGCGGCCACCGACCCGGAGACCGGGCAGCCGATCTCCGACGGCGACATCTGCAACGACTTGCTGATCTTCATGCTGGCCGGCCACGACACGACCGCAACGGCGCTCACCTACGCGTTGTGGGCGCTGGGACACCATCCCGACGTTCAGGACCGCGTTGCCGCAGAGGCCGCCGAGATCGGCGATCGGGAGCTGACCCCCGCGGACGTGCCCCGGCTCGGGTACACCGTCCAGGTGCTGCACGAGGCACTGAGGCTGTGCCCGCCGGCGGCGGGGGTCGGCCGATTGGCGGTGCGCGACATCGCAGTCGATGGCTACCGCGTGGAGGCGGGCAGTCTCGTGGCCGTGGGCATTTATGCGCTGCATCGGGATCCGGCGCTGTGGGACCGTCCGCTGGTCTTCGACCCCGACCGATTCAGCCCGGAGAATTCCAAGGGTCGCGACCGCTGGCAGTTCGTCCCGTTCGCCGGCGGTGCACGTTCGTGCATCGGGGAGCACTTCGCGCGGTTGGAAACGACCCTCGCGCTGGCCACCATCATCCGGGCTACCGAGATCCGATCGTTGGCCGATGACTTTCCCGTCGAGGTGCCGTTCACCACGGTCGCCAAGGGGCCCATCTGGGCCCGTATCGACCCGCGAGTGTGAACGTGCTGCGAGATCCGCGCCGATTCTTCGCACTGGTGTCACGCTCGTCGAAGCGAAACTGATTCGACCACTACACCCTGTAGTTGACGCCAGGGGACCGGCTGGGACACTGGTGGCCATGCGCAGCACTGCCGTCTCCGCGAAGCTGTTCGCCGAAGCGGCCGCCCTGATCCCGGGTGGGGTGAACTCACCGGTCCGGGCGTTCGCCGCAGTCGGCGGCACCCCGCGATTCATCACCAAGGCCAAGGGCTGCTGGCTCACCGATGCCGACGGCAACCGCTACGTCGACCTGGTCTGCTCCTGGGGTCCGATGATCCTGGGCCACGCCCACCCGGCGGTGGTCGAGGCCGTGCAACGGGTCGCCGCCGACGGACTCTCGTTCGGCGCGCCGACTCCCGCGGAGACCGACCTGGCCCGGGAGATCATCGGCCGCGTCGGCGCGGTCCAGAAGGTGCGGATGGTCAACTCCGGCACCGAGGCGACCATGAGCGCGGTGCGCCTGGCCCGTGGGTTCACCGGCCGCGCGAAGATGATCAAGTTCTCCGGCTGCTACCACGGCCACGTCGATGCGTTGCTCGCCGACGCAGGCTCCGGCGTCGCGACCCTGGGCCTGCCGTCCACCCCGGGTGTCACGGGGGCCACCGCCGCCGACACGATCGTGTTGCCGTACAACGACATCGCCGCCGTGGAGGATGCCTTCGCCCAGTTCGGCGACGAGATCGCTTGCGTCATCACCGAAGCCAGCCCGGGCAACATGGGCGCCGTGCCGCCGCTGCCCGGCTACAACGCCGCGCTGCGCCGCATCACCGCCGGCCACGGCGCGCTACTGATCCTCGATGAGGTGATGACCGGCTTCCGGGTCAGCCGGTCTGGCTGGTACGGGGTCGACCCGGTGGACGCGGACCTGTTCACGTTCGGCAAGGTGATGAGCGGTGGCCTGCCCGCCGCCGCGTTCGGCGGCCGCGCCGAGGTGATGGACCGGCTGGCCCCGTTGGGTCCGGTGTATCAGGCGGGCACGCTGTCGGGCAACCCGGTCGCCATGGCCGCCGGGCTGGCCACGCTGCGCGCCGCCGACGACACGGTTTACGCCAAGCTGGACGCCAACGCCGACCGACTCTCGGCGCTGTTGTCCGGAGCGCTTACCAATGCCGGTGTGGCGCATCAGGTTTCACGTGCAGCGAACATGTTCAGCGTGTTCTTCTCCGATGAGCAGGTGACCGACTTCGCCTCGGCGAAGGCCACCGACACGTGGCGCTTCCCGCCGTTCTTCCACGCACTGCTCGACGCGGGCGTGTACCCGCCGTGCAGCGCATTCGAGGCGTGGTTCGTGTCCGCCGCGCTGGACGACGACGCGTTCGACCGGATCGCCGCTGCCCTGCCCGCCGCGGCGCGCGCTGCCGCCGAAGCCGAGAGGCCGGCATGACGGTCACGACGACGGTGCACGTCATGCGGCACGGCGAGGTGCACAACCCGGACAAGGTTCTCTACGGGCGGCTGCCGGACTTCCACCTGTCGGAACGTGGACGGGCGCAGGCGCAAGCCGCCGCAGACTGGTTGGCGGACAACGACATCGTCTACGTGGTGGCCTCCCCGCTGGAGCGCGCGCAGGAAACGGCGGAGCCGATCGCCGCGCCGCACGGGCTGACCATCGACACCGACGACGACCTCATCGAGTCATGGAACCACTTCGAGGGCGAGAAGGTCGCGCCGGGCGACGGGGCATTGCGCGACCCGAGGAACTGGCCGCTCCTGCGCAACCCGCGCAAACCGTCGTGGGGTGAGCCCTATGTCGCGGTCGCGGCGCGGATGCAGGCGGCGCTGCATCGGGCCCGCATCCGCGCGGAAGGCCACCAGGCCGTGTGCGTCAGCCATCAGCTTCCCGTGGAGACGCTGCGCCGGTCGATGACGGACCGGCACCTGCACCATCTTCCATTGCCGCACAGCCGGTTGTGCAACCTCGCGTCGCTCACGTCGTTCACGTTCTCGGGCGACAAGCTCACCCGATGGGGCTATTCGGAGCCCTGGGGTCTGTAGTGAGGGATGGCGGGGCGTGAGATGGCTGGTGATGTCGATCGCGTCGGTGGCGGTGCTGCTGACGGGCTGCTCCACCGGTGACGACGCGGTCGCCCAGGGCGGCACGTTCGAGTTCGTCGCCCCCGGCGGCAAGACCGACATCGTCTACGACCCGCCCGATAGTCGCGGCCGCCCCGGGCCGATCTCCGGGCCCGAGTTGACCGACCCGTCCAAGACCGTCTCACTCGACGACGACGACTTCGCGGGCAAGGTCGTCGTCATCAACGTATGGGGACAGTGGTGCGGGCCCTGTCGGTCCGAGATCCCGGAGCTGCAGAAGGTCCATGACGCGACCAAGGCCAAGGGTGTGGCGTTCCTCGGCATCGACGTGCGCGACAACAACCGCGACGCCGCGGTCGATTTCGTCGTCGACCGCAAGGTCACCTTTCCGTCCATCTACGACCCGGCGATGCGCACCATGATCGCCTTCGGCGGCAAGTACCCGACCACCGTCATTCCGTCGACCGTGGTGCTGGACCGCCAGCATCGCGTCGCCGCGGTGTTCCTGCGCGAGTTGCTCGCCGAGGATCTCCGGCCGGTGGTGGAACGGCTGGCCGCCGAAAAGGACACCGCGACATGACGGGTTTCGCCGAAACCGCTGCCGCAGGACCCCTGCTGGTGGCGCTGGGCATCTCTGTGCTCGCCGGGTTGGTGTCGTTCGCCTCCCCGTGTGTGGTGCCGCTGGTGCCGGGCTATCTGTCGTACCTCGCGGCGGTCGTCGGCGTGGAGGAGGAGCCAGGACGGATCGCGATCCGGACGGCCCGGCTGCGGGTCGCGGGCGCCGCCGCTCTGTTCGTGGCCGGGTTCACCGTGGTGTTCGTGCTGGGCACCGTGGCCGTGCTCGGCCTGACCACCACATTGCTCGTCAATCAGCTTCTGCTGCAACGCATCGGCGGAGTGGTCACCATCCTGATGGGGCTCGTGTTCGTGGGCTTCATCCCGGTGCTGCAGCGTGAAGCCCGGTTCACCCCGCGGCGGCTGTCCACCATCGGCGGCGCACCACTGCTCGGCGCGGTCTTCGCGCTCGGCTGGACGCCATGCCTGGGTCCCACGTTGACCGGGGTGATTGCAGTGGCGTCGGCGACCGACGGCGCCAACGTGGTGCGCGGCGTCGTGCTCGTCATCGCCTACTGTCTCGGGCTGGGAATCCCGTTCGTGCTCTTGGCCTTCGGCTCCGCGCGGGCCGTGCAGGGGATGGGCTGGCTGCGTCGCCACACCAGGGGCATCCAGATCTTCGGCGGCGTGCTGCTGATCCTGGTCGGCGCCGCGCTGGTGACCGGGTTGTGGGCCGACTTCATCTCCTGGGTACGCGACGCGTTCGTCAGCGACATGCGGTTGCCCATATGACCACGTCCCCCCCGCGAACAGACGCAAAAGTGCCCAAGAACCGGCGTGTCGGAGCACTTTTGCGACTGCTCGCGGCGTACGCGAGGAACACCTGGCGCACATTGACCTCGATGGGCACGGCGTTGGTGCTGTTGTTCCTGCTGGCGCTTGGAGCCATCCCCGGCGCACTGCTGCCGCAGCGCAGTCTCAACGAGGCCAAGGTCGACCGGTACATCGCCGACCACTCCGTGATCGGTCCGTTGCTGGACCGGCTTCAGGCGTTCGACGTGTTCTCCAGCTTCTGGTTCACCGCGATCTACGCCCTGCTGTTCATCTCACTGGTCGGCTG
>JAVRPF010000150.1:0-6811 GCA_032162385.1 Mycobacterium sp. | reverse complement strand
CCTCGATCTTCGCCTGGACCCGTGGGCTGCAGCACCGCGGCAAGCTCGACAACACCCCGGAGGTGATCGAGTTCGCCGAGACGCTGGAGGAAGTGGTGATCGGCACCGTCGAGGACGGTCACATGACGAAGGACCTCGCCATCCTGATCGGGCCAGAGCAGGGCTGGGAGACCAGCGAGGAGTACCTCGCCACGATTGCCGACCACCTCAAGAGGGCGATGCACTAAGTCGAAATTCAGCCCGCTTCGACACGCTTTGACTGCACTGAGGGTCGTGAATTCACGGGCGGTCACGACCGTGAGCGCAGTCGAAGTCCGCGGCCGTGCCTAACTCGCGGGTGGCGCCATCCGATGCGGCTCGGTGTGCTGATCGACGAAGTCGGCGATCAGCTCGGTGATCCGGCCCGGAGCCTCCAGCATCGGGATGTGACCGAGGCCGGCGAGGCGGATCACCTCCGAGCCAGGGGGCAGGTTCGTGGTGAAGTACTGGTTGCCTCGCGGCGTCGGGAACACCCGGTCGCTCTCACAGAGCACCAGCTGAGTGGGTGCCGACGCGTTGGCCAATTCGACCAGTCCCGGCAGCAGCAGAGTCCTGACCAGGAGCTGGAAGTAGGCCGGGCAGTGCGTCGCGTCATCCATCAGGGCGAGCAGGTCGGGTTGGCTTGGCCCGTCGGCGGGGCCGCTGATCGGCAGCGTCGCCACCCGGCGGGCGAACGGCAGGTCGAGGATCCGCGGACCGAGGAGGCGCGCGAACAGCAGCGCCGGGCCACCGAGCAGGAACTTGGCGACGGTCTCGAACTTCGTCGGCGAGTAGCGGGTCCAGCCGCCTGCCGGCGCGATCGCGGTCAGGCTGCGGGCCCGCCCGCGACGCTCCAGCTCGAACGCAGCCCATCCGCCAAGCGAGTTGCCGACGATGTGAGCGGTGTGCCAGCCGAGCTCGTCCATCTGACGTTCGACGTGGTCGACGAGCGTGTCGATGCTCAGCAACCAGGTGCCGGACCGCGGACCGCCGTAGTGGCCCGCCATGGTCGGGGCGAACACCTCGAAGCGGCCGGTGTCGGCCAGTTGATCGGCCACGGTCCGCCACACGTTCTGCGAGCACAGGAACGGGTGCAGCATCACGATCGGTTCGCCGGAACCTTCGTGGATCGGGTCACGTTCGGGCATGTGGCCGACCCTAAGGTGATACCGCCGGTACCGCAAGGATGTCCGTGTCGGAGGGAGACGACTCGCGGAGTCCTGGCCGACGCCCGCGACGACCTCCACCGCGCACGACTGCGGTATGCAGACGCGGTCAGGGCCGCCGCGCGCTTTGGCGACCTCGGCTAGGGTCGCCGGGTGATCGTGAGCACCATCAACGTGAACGGAATCCGCGCCGCGGTCAGGCAGCGATCAACTGAGAATCTCGGCCTACTGGCCTGGCTGAAGGAGACGACGGCCGACGTCGTGTGCCTGCAGGAGACCCGGGCCGACGACGAGCAGCTGGCCGACGCTCTGGCGCCTGCGCTCGCCGACGGCTGGCATCTGGCCTCGGCCGACCCACACGTCAAGGGCCGCAACGGTGTCGCCGTGCTGAGCCGGCACCCGATCACCAGGGTGCTGATCGGGCCCGAGGCCGACGAGTTCGCTTCGCACGGACGCTATCTCGAGGTGGACACGGGCGATCTCACGGTCGCCAGCGTGTACTTCCCGACCGGCGAGGCCGGCACCGACCGGCAGTTGGAGAAGGAGCGCTTCATGGCGGCCGTCGCGGGCCGGATGGGGACGTTGAATTCCGCCGGTCGCGGTGCGGTGGTGTGTGGGGACTGGAACATCGGTCACACCGACTCCGACATCAAGGCGTGGAAGGCCAACCAGAAGAAGTCGGGCTTCCTGCCGAGCGAGCGTCAGTGGCTGACCGATCTGCTGGCCACCGGCTGGGTGGACGTGGTCCGCGTCCTGCATCCCGGCGTGGCCGGGCCCTACAGCTGGTGGTCGTGGCGGGGCAAGGCGTTCGACAACGACGCCGGGTGGCGCATCGACTACCAGCTCGCAAGCGCCGCGCTGGCCCCGCGCGTACTCGACGCCCGAGTCGAACGGCCCGAGGCCTACGCGCTGCGCTGGTCCGACCACGCCCCCGTGACCGTCGAATATGCGGTTGGCCCGGCGTGAAAGTATTGAGGGCATCATGAGCACTAACGGCAAGAGCGCGCCAAGAAGAGTCGTCTTCTCCGGTGTGCAACCCACGTCTGACTCCCTGCATCTCGGCAACGCGCTGGGTGCAGTCAGTCAGTGGGTGGGTCTGCAGGACGACTACGACGCGTTCTTCTGCGTCGTCGACCTGCACGCGATCACCCTGCCGCAGGACCCGACCGTCCTGCGCCGTCGCACGCTGATCACCGCCGCGCAGTACCTGGCGCTGGGCATCGACCCGGCCAGGGCCACCGTGTTCGTTCAGAGCCATGTTCCCGCTCATGCCGAATTGAGTTGGGTGCTTGGCTGTTTCACCGGATTCGGACAGGCGTCACGGATGACGCAGTTCAAGGACAAGTCGCAGAAGCACGGCACCGACTCGACCACCGTCGGGCTGTTCACCTACCCGGTGCTGCAGGCCGCCGACGTACTGCTCTACGACACCAACCTGGTGCCCGTCGGCGAGGATCAGCGCCAGCACCTCGAACTCGCCCGCGACGTCGCGCAGCGGTTCAACAGTCGCTTCGAGGACACGTTCGTGGTGCCCGAGGTGATGATTCAGAAGGCGACTGCGAAGATCTTTGACCTGCAGGATCCGACGGCGAAGATGAGCAAGTCCGCGGCCACCGATGCCGGTGTGATCAGCCTGCTCGACGAGCCGAAGGTCACCGCCAAGAAGATCCGCTCGGCCGTCACCGACAGCGAGCGCGAGATCCGCTTCGACCCCGAGGCCAAGCCAGGGGTGTCCAACCTGCTGACCATCCAGTCCGCCGTCACCGGTGCCGACGTCGACAAGTTGGTCGAGGGCTACGCCGGGCGCGGTTACGGCGACCTGAAGGCCGACGCCGCCGAGGCCGTTGTGGAGTTCGTCACGCCGATCAAGACGCGGGTGGACGAGATGCTGGCCGACCCGGCCGAACTGGACGCCGTGCTGGCGGCCGGGGCGCAGCGGGCCCGTGACGTGTCCGCGAAGACCCTGGAGCGGGTCTATGACCGGATAGGGTTCTTGAGGCGGCCATAGGTTCCGGGAGGTTGGCATGACCGAACCGGCCAAACCGGGCATCGTCGACCGGCTGCGCGCGCGATTCGCCTGGTTGGACCGCGTCATGCGGGCACAGGAGCGCTATCAGAAGTGCAAGGGCGACTTCTTCGCCGCCGGCATCACTTATTTCACGGTCTTCGCACTGTTTCCCTTGGTGATGGTCGCATTCGCCGCCGCCGGGTTCGTCCTGTCGCGGCGGCCGGATCTGCTCGCCGAGATCGAGATGCAGATCAAGTCCGCGGTTTCCGGTGACTTCAGCGTGCAGCTCATCAACCTGATGGACTCGGCGATCGAGTCCAGGACCTCGGTCGGCGTGATCGGCCTGGCCACCGCGGCGTGGGCCGGACTGGGCTGGATGGCCAACCTGCGCGAGGCGCTGAGCGCCATGTGGGAGCAGCGCCGCGAGCCCGGCAACTTCGTGATGACCAAGCTGTCGGACCTGTTGGCGCTGGTCTCGACGTTCGTGGCGCTGGCCGTGACCATCGCCCTCACCGTGCTGGGTAGCTCGGACCTCATGACGCGGGTACTGGGATGGGTTGGCATTTCCGACGTTTCGGCGTTGAGCGGGATCCTGCGCGCGGTGTCGTTGGTGTTGTCGTTGCTGGTGTCCTGGCTCCTGTTCACCTGGATCATCGCCCGACTGCCGCGGGAGGCGGTCACGCTACGCAGCTCCATGCGCGCGGGACTGCTGGCTGCCGTGGCCTTCGAGATCTTCAAACAGGTGGCGTCGATCTATCTGAAGTCGGTGGTGCACGGACCGGCGGGCGCCACCTTCGGTCCGGTGCTGGGACTGATGGTGTTCGCCTACATCACGGCGCGGTTGATCCTGTTCGCGACGGCGTGGGCGGCGACATCGTCGGACAATCTCGCCATCGCGCCGGTCGACCCGCCCGACGCAGCGGAGATCACGCCTCGCGTGGAGGTGCGGGAAGGCCTCGGGGCCCGCGGCGCGCTGGCCGCCGTGGCGGTGGGAGCCATTGGTGCACTCGGGCTTTCGCACCTGACCCGGCGACGTCCCTGACCGTCAGATGGTGGGACGGCGGTTCAGCGTGCGCGCACCCATGATGAGAGCGAAGACCACCACGGCCCCTACGACACCGACACCGACCCTGACCGGCATGGCGTCGGCGGGTGGCAGCGTGGAGGCGACGGCTTGGGCGGCCGCGGGATCGGCGGCCGGATCGACCTTGGTCGCACGCAGCGAGGGGTCTGGCTCGATCAACGCGCCGACCTTGGTGCCAGGCGCGGTCGCGAAGCCGTAGTCGAGCAGGTGCGCCGCCTGCTCCCACGGGGCGATCGGCAGGCGGGTGCCGTGCAGCATGATCGCGACCAGTCGGCGTCCGTCGCGGTTGGCCGCGCCGACGAACGTCTGGCCCGCGTCGTCGGTGTAGCCGGTCTTGCCACCCATGGCGCCGGGGTAGTTGTAGAGCAGCTGGTTGTCGTTCTCGAGCTGGTAGCCGGGGTTGTTCTCCTCGCCGGCGTTGCCGGGATGGCCAGGGAAGTCGTACTTCTTGGTGGCGACGATGTCGGTGAAGACGGCGTTCTGCCAGGCGTAGCGATAGAACAGCCCGAGGTCGTAGGCCGAGGTGCTCATGCCGGGACCGTCCAGCCCCGACGGCGTGGCCGCCCTGGTGTCGCGGCCGCCCAGCTTGCCCGCGAGGTCGTTGATCTTGCCCAGCGCGGCGTCCATGCCGCCGAGCTGAACGGCCAGGGCGTGCGCGGCGTCGTTGCCCGAGTGCATGAGCAGGCCGTGGAGCAGGTCGTCGACGGTGTACACGCCACCCGGGTCGACGCCCACCCTGGTGCCCTCGGCCGCCGCGTCGTCGCCGGTGCCCATCACCTGCTTGCGAATCGGCAGTTCTTTGATCGACTGCATGGCCACCAGGACCTTGATGATGCTGGCGGGACGGTGCCTACCGTGCGGATCCTTGGCGGCGATGACCTCGCCGGTGTCGAGGTCGGCGACCAGCCACGCCTCGGCGGAGACGTCGCCCGGCAGCGGGGGTGTGCCGGGCGCGGTGACGACGCCACAGCCGGACAGGGCGTCGCCGCCGGGTGGGGACGCCGGTACCGGTAGCGGGGCGGGCGGATCGCCCGCGGTCGGAACCTCGGACGAGTCGACGGCCGGCGGCGTCGCGATCCGGTACGGGCAGGCGTCGTCGGCGTGCGCAACGGCCGCGCTGACCAGGGCGGGTGCAGCCAGCAGCGCGGCTGCGGCGAGCAAGCTCGCAGCCCTGCGTTTGGTGGATCCGGAGGTAGCCATCGTGTCTGCAGGGTAGGAGATCCGGCCCGCATTTTCCGGTAGCCACGCTGTTACCAGAGTGACTATTGCTGCCAGTGGGACATAGCGAGTGCCGTCACAACTCGAAGTAGGCGACGGCCGGGAACTCGATCGTCGACATCCACAGTCGGCCCGCCGATTCGACGACACCCGTTACGCCGCCGAAGTCCGGATGCGTCGTGCGGATGCCGCCGACCGCGGCGCCGCTGTCCGCGTCGAAGCCCACCACCCAGATCTCGGGTTTGACCTTCGGCTGCAGTCGCGCAGGCAGCCGCCAGATCACCTTGCGGATCCAGGGCGCCCGCGGCATCAGGCCCTCGGCGGCGGCGTTGACCGGGGTCACCAACGCCGTCCAGATCCGTCCGTCGGACCCCGTCGAGATGTTGTCCGGCATGCCGGGCAGATGGACCGCGAGCGGCGTCACGCTTCCTGCCTGCGGACCCGTCAGCCAGAACTTGGACAGCCTGCGACCCATCGTCTCGGCGAACACCAGCGCCGACCCGTCGGCTGTCACCGTCACCCCGTTGGCGAAGTACAAGCCGTCGACCAGCGTGGTCACGGTGCCATCGGTTGCGAGGCGGAACAGGGTCCCGGTGCCGCGCGCCTCGAGGATCGGTGCGAGGAAGTGCTCGAATCGAAAGTCGCGGGTCGACTCGGTGAAATAGATTGTACCGTCGGATGTTTCGGTGACGTTTGAGCAGAACTTCAGGGGGCGACGCCGCACGGAGCCTGCGGAGCTGCGGCCATCGGAGTCGTCGACCGACTCGACCAAGGTTTCCAGGTCGCCTTTGGGTTCCATCGACAGCAGGCCGCGGTGGCTGTCGCAGATGAGTAACCGACCGTCGCGCGCGACGTGCATGCCGAGCGGACGGCCACCCGTGTCGGCGACGACGGTGGGCTCGCTGCCGTTGGGCGAGATCCGCACGATGCGTCCGTCGACCAGACCCGTCCAGAGGTGACCGTCGGCGTCGACGACGACGTCCTCGGGCCCGTCGCCCGGGAGCGGGACGAGCGTGATCGGTCGGGCCGGCTGGTCGGGGAGCGGGTCGACGGGCGGCGGCTGCCAGCGGACGGGGTGGATCGGCGGCTTGCGCGACTTCGTTGGCACGCGCCGACGATAACGCCCTGCTTAGACCCTGCGGCTTGCTTCGCTCAACACGCCGTGCATGATCTCGTAGATCGCGTCGAACTCCTTCTGGCCGCTGATCAGCGGGGGAGCTAGCTGGACGACTGGGTCGCCGCGATCGTCGGCACGGCAGTACAACCCGGCCTCGTAGATCGCGGGTGTCAAGAAGCCCCGCAGCAGGCGCTCCGATT
>JAVRPF010000149.1:0-8388 GCA_032162385.1 Mycobacterium sp. | reverse complement strand
CTGGTGCGCGCCGCAGTCACCATCCAGTCGGCGGCGTCGTCGGCAGTCAGCCCTGGCAGCCCGTCATACGCCCTGGTCGGCGCGATCATCGGCGTCTTGACCAGCGGGTAGAACAGCGTGGTCGAGTGCACGCCGTCCTTGCTCCATTCGGTTTCGATCACGCGGCTCACCGCGGTTAGTGCTGCCTTCGACGCGTTGTACACGGCGAACAGCGGGGACGACTCGCTCAGCACGCCCCACGTCGAGACGTTGATGATGTGCCCGTCGCCCCGTTCGCGCATGCCGGGCGCGAGGCCGCGGATCAGCCGCAGCGGCGAGTAGTAGTTCAGCGCCATCGTCCGCTCGACGTCGTGCCAGCGGTCCAGGGACTCGGCCAGCGGCCGGCGGATGGACCTGCCCGCGTTGTTGATCAGAATGTCGATCCCGCCCAGGTGACGCTCGAGCGTGACGACCAGGTCGTCGATGGCGTCGAGATCGGCCAGGTCGCAGGTGTAGGCACGGGCGTCGCCACCCTCTGCCGTGATGCGGGCGACGAGGGCGTCGAGCAGATCGCGACGCCGTGCGACCACCACGACGATGGCGCCCTCGCGGGCCAGCTTCTCGGCACCGGCCTCACCGATACCGGACGAGGCACCGGTGAGCAGGATGCGCTTGCCCTTCAGGTCCACGTCGTCACGGTTGGGCCAAAGCGACAGCAGCCGTTCGGACAATGGGGGCCGCATGCTGGCCAGCAGCAGGCCGTCGGCCAGGCGGCGAAGGGGACTCTTGCTCACGGCGTTGAGCCTAGTGACCCGCGCTCAGGCGTCGGCCCGTGGTGCGGGGCGTAAGACGCAGCGGGCGTAGCCGATCCAGCAGACGACCGACGCCAGCAGTGCGACGGCGACGACCAGCTGGGGTGCCGCCGCGACGTCGACGGCCACCGCGCTGCGGCCGGGCACGTGGCGGTCGACTGCCGGCTTGAGCATGAATGGGAGGAGTCCGGCCACGAAGGTGGCCATGGCGCCGACGACCGCCGCGCCGAACGCGCCGCGCAGCGCGCCGTAGATCATGACGCCCGCCGGGAGATACACCAGGAGGGCCAACGGCAGGGGTCTCAGGCTGGCGTCGATCTCACCGGTCGTGGTCCAGGCGCCCCACCCCGTCATCTGGGCTGATCCGTAGTCGTTGTGCGCGGAGAACCACGGGAGCAACGTGACCGCGACGAGCAGAGCGGCGAGGGCGGTGATCCCCCATTTGGTCAGTGCGGCTTCGATGGTGTGGTCCCCCGGTAACGCACGCGCGATGTTATCAAGTGACACGATTGATAACATACCTTCCGGTCGGGTTCGGATCCGGTGGGCGGCTACGCCTTGAGCAGCTGCTCGCTCAGCTCCCAGAGACGCTGCGCCGATTCGGGGTCGACGGCGTACGGCATCACACCGATGGTGGTCTCCAGTGGTTCGGCAGCGATGTCGGGGTTGAAATCGACGACCGTCTCGTCGATCGGCGCGACCTCGCTGTTCTGTAGGTACACCCCGCCGATGTCGGCGAGCAGCGGACTGGTCGCGGCGAAGACCGTCGTCGCGGCACCCTGCTCCGGTGTCTTCAGGTCCCGCTCCGGGTCGATGATCGGCTGGCCGGCGTCGTCGAGGAGGCCCATCGCGCGCAAGTCGTCCACGGTCAGCCACGGCGCCAGATTGGTCGAGACGATCCCGCCCGGGTGCAGCGAGTAGCCGCGGATGCCGTCGTCTGCCCACCTGCGGTCGAGTTCGAGGGCGAACAGTACGTTGGCGGTCTTCGCCTGGCCATAGGCGACCATGCCGTCGTACTGGGTCTCGAAATGTGGATCATCCCAGCGGATGTCGGACAGATGATGTCCCCACGACGATACTTCGACTACCCGGGCGCCCGCTGCGGCGCGCAGCGCGGGCAGCAGGCCGAGCGTCAGTTGAAAGTGGCCGAGATGGTTGGTCGCGAACTGCGATTCGTAGCCATGCGCGTCGCGCTCCAGCGGGCCACCCATGATGCCCGCATTGTTGACGAGGATGTGCAGGTCGCGGCCGGAGTCGAGATAGCGGGCGACGAACCCGTCGATCGACGTCGTGTCGAGGAGATCCAGCTGACTGATCTTGACGCGGTCGATGCCTTCGAGTGCGGGGGCGGCGCGGTCCGGGTTGCGGACTCCGACGATGACGGACGCACCTGCCTTGCTCAGTGCGCGGGTGGTTTCCAGGCCGAGCCCGACGTGCCCGCCGGTGACGACGACGGTCCGGCCGGACAGATCGATGCCGCCGGCGACTTCGTCAGCGGTCGACGCCGCGGTGAAGCCCGATCCGATTGGGTGTTGTTTCTGAGTCATGCCACCAACAACGCCTCGAAGCCGGACTATCCGTGGTTGTGCGTCCACATTTTCTGCGCGATAGTTCAGACATGCCGACCGATCAGCTCTCCGAGGTGTTGCGGCTGGTCGAAGCGCGCAGCGCGATCGGGGGCGGGTTCGCGGTCGGCGGGAACTGGACGACGCGGTTCGAGCTGGAATTGCCGCTGAAGTTCATGGCGATGGTGCGGGGCAGTGCGGTGCTGAGCACGAACGGCATCGTAGTTCCGATCGAACTGGGCATGGGCGATGTCGTGGTTCTGAACAGTCGACGTTGGGTGACGTTGTCGGGCGGCCAGGGCGACGGGTCGACCGCCGAATTCACGATGACCGAGGCGAACATGTTCCTGCCGGTCGACGGCCGCGACGACGATGTCCTCATCGGCGGCCACATCGACGTCAACCGGGTCGGCACGGAGTTGTTGGTCGCCACGTTGCCACCGGTGGTGCATGTGCGTGGCACGGCCGAGGACGCGGCGCAGCTGCGTGGGCTCATAGAGCGCTTGTACGACGAGGTGATCGAAGATCGAATCGGCGCAGGCTTCGCGATCAATCAACATTCCCAGCTGCTCGTGCTCGCGGTCCTGCGCGCTTACATCTCCCAGGCCGACGAGCTTCCTGTGGGCTGGCTGCGTGTGCTGGCCGACGAACGGCTACGCCCCGCCGTGCAGCTGATGCACGCCGAGCCTGGAAAGCCTTGGCGGCTGGACGAATTGGCGCGTGCGTCGGCGATGTCGCGGACGTCGTTCGCCGAGCGGTTCCGGTCCGTGGCGGGCGTGCCGCCGCTGACCTATCTCAACCGCTGGCGCATGCTCCTGGCGCAGCGTGCGCTTCGCGACGGCGACACCCGCGTCGGACCTTTGGCGGTCGAGCTCGGTTATGCCTCGGAGAGCGCGTTCAGCAATGCGTTCAAGCGGGAGGTCGGGGTGTCGCCGTTGCGCTACCGGTCCCGGGTGCGCGATGAGTTGTCGGGTCGCGCCGAGTCGGTACCGGTATGACGGTCGCAGGCACGCTCGACACCCGATTCGGCGAGGCAGGAGGACCCACCGAGTGGGGCGACGCCGACGGAGTGCTCGAAGCCGCAGAACTGTACTGGCTCACCACGGTCCGCAAGGACGGCCGGCCGCACACCACCCCGCTGGTGGGCGACGTCTACCGGGCCAAGTACGGCGACGACTGGGACTTCGCCGTCGACGACCAGGTCTTCGATCCCGGGGGCGTGACCGCGCACGTGTTTCGTGTGACGCCGTCCAAGGTGCTGGCGTTCGGCAAGTCGCCGCACGCGCAGACCCGCTTCCCGTTCTGACTTCAGCGCGTGACGGCTGCCAACTTGCCTCGCCGCGTGAGGCGTTCGGAATCCAGGATCAACACGCTCTTGCCCTCCAGGCGAATCCAGCCGCGGTGGACGAAGTCGGCGAGCGCCTTGTTCACGGTCTCCCGGGACGTGCCGACCAGTTGGGCGATCTCTTCCTGGGTGAGGTCGTGGGTGACTCGGAGCGCGTCGCCTTCCTGAGTGCCGAAGCACTGCGCCAGATGCAGCAACTGCTTGGCGACGCGCCCGGGGACGTCGGTGAAGATCAGGTCGGCCAGGTTGTTGTTGGTGCGACGCAGCCGGCGGGCCAGTATCCGCAGCAGCTGTGCGACGATCTCGGGGCGGGCCTCGATCCATGCCTTGAGCGCGTCGCGGTCCATGGACACCGCCCGCACCTCGGTGATGGTGGTCGCGCTCGATGTACAGGGTCCCGGATCGAAGATCGACAGTTCGCCGAACATGTCCGACGGACCCATGATGGTGAGCAGGTTGTCTCGACCACCGGGGGAGCGGCGGCCGATCTTCACCTTGCCCGAGATGATGATGTAGAGCCGGTCACCGGGTTCGCCCTCGGCGAATACCGTGTGCCCAGGCGGGAAGTCGACGGGCTGCAACTGCTCGGTCAGCGCCGGTAGGGCGCTGGGCTCGACCCCCTGAAAGATCCCGGCGTTGACCAATATCTCCCGATTGTGCCGATCGTCGATGACACGGTCCTGGTGCTCCGGCCTGGTGTCCTGATGGTGCTTCACCTTCGGGCCGGCCGGCCGTTGCGCATGAAGCAGGCCCGAGTCGGGGCCGTGGCGCGATATCCGGTCCATGTCCATCACTGTTGGGTCAGTCGGCATCTGGATTCTCCGATCCGGCGGGGGGAGACCCGCTTCGTTGGTCATCTCGTTCTCGGGTGTGCGGCGATGCGTCTGTCACGATTCCCGTCCAGCAGACCCAAGTCGCCACTGCTGACACCCATCGAAGATTCCTGCTAGCCGGAATCCGTTGCTTACCTGGCGGGTGCCGATGTTCACCGCCATGCTGTGCGATCGTTCGCGGGCTACGCTGGTTCTGGAGGGTCTGCTCCAGTCAAGGTTTCGGTGAGGTTCTGATGGGTCACGCCCCGGTAGCGAAATTGACCGCAAAGGGCCGTGCGACCTAGGAGGCCAGCAACTGGAGCTTCACCGGGTCGACAGCATCGCCGCCTTGGGATTGATGTCGATCGACTCGCGTTGGCCATGCTTGCCGGGGTGCAAGGGGCCTGTTGCTCGGTCAGGTTCGGCGCGACACCGGCCCGTTGGAGGCGGCGGTGGACGCCAGATCGAGCACCTTTGCGGCATGGGTGTCCGCTAGTAGGTCGGCAATATTTTGGGGCTGACACTCGACATTCTGACGGGCGGCCTTGGAGGGTACTGATCATCAGTCGGCTCGAAGGCATTGCGCCCCACGCTGGCTCATACCGCGGGGACCGTTGTGACCATTGAAGTCCGCATCAATCGCAGCATCACCGATCGCGCCGCACCGTCCAGTTCAGCCGAACCCGGCGACGTGCTGCCCGACGCTGAACTGATTGACGCGCATGGTGTTTCGGGGATGCTGGACGCGGCCCGGGGCGGCAGGCCGGCTGTGATCGTGCTGTACCGCGGCACCTGGTGCCCCTTCTGCAATCTTGTCCTGCGCACCTACCAGCAGGACCTGGTGCCCACGCTCGGACAACGCGGCGTCGGGCTGATTGCGATCAGCCCACAAAAGCCCGACGGGTCGCTGTCAATGCAGGAGAAGAACGAGCTGACCTTCACCGTATTGATCCGATCCGGGTAACCAGGTGGCTGCGGCGCTCGGCGTGTTGACGGCACCCACCGAAGCCGTCGACATCATCTCGGCACTCGTCCCCCTCGGCGGACAGGTCTGAGACCATCATGGAGCAAACGAGCCAGCTCGGCCGCACCGGCCGAGCGGTAAAATCTCGTCGTGGGTGATCCTCAAGGCTCCGATCTCGGCACATCGGCAGCCAATTCGTTTTTGATGGAGAACCTGTTCGATCTCTTGCCCGACCTGATGTGCCTCGCGACCGTCGACGGCTACTTCAAGCGGGTCAATCTGGCGTTCGAGCGGACCCTTGGCTACACGGCCGAGCAGTTCGTCTCCCGGCCGATCCTCGATTTCGTTCACCCCGAGGATCGGGAGCGCACGCGCACGGCAATGGGGGTGCAGGCCGGTGGTGGTGCGCTCCGGCAGTTCGAGAACCGATACGTCTGCCGCGACGGTTCTGTTCGCTGGTTGCAATGGAATACGCGGCCGGCGACCACCTCGGGCCTTGTTGCTGCGGCCGCGCGGGACATCACCGACAGCGTGAGACGACGAGGGCAGGCGGCACTTCGGCGGGTCGCGACCGTGGTGGCGCACGGCGCCGCCCCGAGCGACGTGTTCACTGCCGTAGCCGCCGAGATAGCGGACCTTCTGAACGCCGATTTGACCCTGATCGGCCGATACGAAACTGATGCAACGTTCAGCTACCTCGCGGCGGGCGGCCCCATGCAGGCGTCGTCTCCGCTGGGCGATCGGTTGAAGCTCGGAGGCGACAACCTCGCCTCGAAGATACTGCACAGCGGTCAACCGGAGTCGATGAGCTACGACGATGCGTCAGGCCCCATCGCGATGTTCGCCCACAGACTGGCGCTCCGCAGCGCCGTCGGAACGCCCATCCTGGTCGACGGTCGGATCTGGGGCGCCATGTTCGCCGGCTGGCCCCAACCGCGGGACATCTCGTCGCAGACCATGGAGCGCCTGTGTCAGATCACCGAGCTGGTCGGTGCCGCTATTGCGAACGCCGAGAGTCATAGTGCCCTAGTCGAATCCCGTGCCCGTGTGGTCGCGGCCGGTGACGACAGTCGGCGCCGGATCGAGCGTGACCTTCACGATGGCGCGCAGCAGCGGCTGGTGACAATGGCGCTGAGGCTGCGCTCGCACGAAGCGGCGATTCCTGCAGGGCTTAGGGAGGTGTTCAACGATGTCGCCTCTGGGCTCGACGAGGCTCTGAACGACATTCGTGAGCTGTCCCGAGGTATCCACCCCGCCGTGCTCTCGAGATCCGGGCTCGGACCGGCGCTGAGGGGGCTTGGGCGCCGTGCGCCGCTTCCGACCGATGTCGCGGTGCGCATTCAAGCACGTCCGGCGGAACGAATTGAGATTGCCATCTATTACGTGGTCGCCGAGGCGCTGACCAACATCGCCAAACATGCGCGGGCATCAAAGGCTCTCGTCGAGGTGGATGAAACCGATGGAATCATCCGCGTCTCGGTGTCCGACGATGGCGTTGGGGGAGCCGATTTGTCCCGGGGGTCAGGACTGTTCGGCCTGCGAGATCGGGTGGATGCACTCGGCGGCACGATGTCGGTGAACAGCCCAGCCTCGGGGACGACCCTCGTGGTCGAGCTTCCAAGGTCTGTCTAGCGAGTCGTTCGTACGGCTAGGGCTGACCGACATCACCCAGCCATTTCTTGGCGATGCGTGCGTATGTGCCGTCGTTTTGCGCGATGTTGAGCCACTCGTTCACCCACTGTTGTAGGGCTGCATCGCTCCGGGGGATCAGATAGGCCTTCTGCTCGAAGGTGAACGGGTCGTCGATGCTCGACCCGCACAGGTTGGGGTTCTGTTTGATCTGCCAACGGATCTCGCTGGCGTCGGTGATCATCACGTCGGTGTTGTTGCCGCTCACCTGGTCGAAGATGGTGTTGTTGTCGGGGTAGTTGACGATGGTCGCGTGATGGAGGTTCGCCTTGTCGAATTCGGCGTTGGTTCCGCCGGGGTTGACGACGACGCGCACACCTGGCTGGTCGATGTCGGCGAGGGTCTCGTACTTCGAGCGGTCGGCGCAGCGGATGGCGGCGGCCTTGCCGTCGCGCAGGTAGGGAATGCTGTAGAGAGCGTGCTTGGCGCGGTCCAGCGTGATGCTGATTCCGCCCATGGCCATGTCACATTTAGTGCCGAGGTCACCGGCCATGGTTGCCCATGTGGTCTGGATGAGGTCGAGCTTGACGGCGAGGTTCTTGGCGAGGTCCTGCGCCATCTCGACGTCCAGCCCGCTCCATCCTTGCGGGTCGCGGTGGGTGAAGGGTCGATAGTCGCCGGTACTGCAGATGCGCACCCTGCCCTGCGTGACGATCTGATCGAGACCCTCCTGTGCAACGGGTGTCGACGAGCCGCACGCCGAAAGAAGCACGAGCGCCACCGCGCCAGCTGCAATACGCCACGCGCTCTTCGCCGCGAGCAGCCGACCGGCGTTGGGTCCGTAGGCGTACGCGATCTGGACGTCGTCGGAGTGGCCCAACAGGTTGGTGGACACGCTATCGGCCCACGCCCAGTGCGGCGTTTCCTCGTCGTCGGGATCCCATGCAGCCAGTATCTCGACGACGAGATGAGGTTGGCGAATTCGGAACGCTGTTGACCCCGCCGCTATGCGCGTCGCTCGCCCGCTTGGATCAGGGCACCGATGACCTCTGGTGTGTAGTTCGGCACTGCTCGGGTCCGCAAGGCGTAATGGCGCCCGTGACGGTCTGGGCGTCGAAGAAGCTCAGCATGTCGGCATAGCTCGTTGGGGCGACCTGCGAGGACAGCGGGGTGCCCAACCGCAACAGCTGTTCGACGACGGTCTGCCCCGGCGCTAGATCGCCGCTCCGGACCGGGGAGAGGAACACCGTCGGGCCGCCGTCCGATCCGGTCAGGATGCCGG